>JANPIY010000208.1:0-72804 GCA_031425255.1 Planctomycetota bacterium | reverse complement strand
GGCTATACCGTCGATGGCGCCTGCTCGTCGTCGCTGATCGCGGTGGCGACCGCGGCCACGGCGCTGGTCAATCGCGACATGGACTTCGTGCTCGCTGGTGGCGTCGATGTCAGCCTCGACACCTTCGAGCTCATCGGCTTCGCCAAGACCGGCGCGCTGACGCGCGGCGACATGAGCGTATACGACCGTCGTGCCAGCGGCTTCATCCCAGGCGAAGGCTGCGGCTTCGTCGCGCTCAAGCGCTTGGCCGATGCGCGCACCGCCGGCGACCGCGTCTATGCCGTGTTGCGCGGGTGGGGTATCTCCTCCGACGGCAAGGGCGGCCTGACCGCGCCCAGCCGCGATGGCCAGGCCAAGGCCCTCCGCCGGGCCTATGAACGTGCGGGTTATGCTGCGGCCAGCGTCGATTTCTTCGAGGGCCACGGCACTGGCACGCCGGTCGGCGACCGCGTGGAGATCGAAGGCATCGCGCAGGCGGTGGGGACCCCGGCCGCCGGCACCTTGCGCGCGCAGGGCCTGACCTCGTTCAAATCCCTGGTCGGCCACACCAAGGCGGCGGCCGGCGTGGGCGGCTTCATCAAGGCGGTGCTGGCGGTCAACCGCCGCGTGCTGCCGCCGACCTGCGGCTGCCAGGAACCCAGCGCGGTGTTCGACGAGCGCGCCCCTGGGCTCTTCCCGCTGATGTACGGCGAACGCCGTGCGGCGGATGCCGTGCTGCGCGCCGGCGTGTCGGCGATGGGGTTCGGCGGCATCAACTGCCACGTCACGCTCGAATCGGGCGATGCGCCGGTCGCCGAACTGGTGGGCGACCTCGATGAACGTGCCCTGATGGCGCACGCGCAGGACAGCGAACTGTTGGTCATGGCGGCCGGCTCGGCCGCCGCGTTGGTTCAGCGCGTGGACACAGTCGTCGCCCTGGTCACCGGCATCAGCTTGGCGGAGATGGCCGACGTCGCCGCCTTGTCGGGCAGCCAGCTGACCGCGGGAGCGTGGCGTGCGGGCGTGCTTGCCAGCACGCCCGACGAGCTGCTCGAACGCCTTGCTGAACTACGTGCCGCGCTCGCGCAGGCGGGAACCGTCGCCGAGGTCCAATGGTCGAACCCGACGCGCACGGTGTGGCTCGGCGCCGCGACCGCTCCCGCGCGCACGGCCTTCGTCTTCCCAGGGCAGGGTTCGCAACAGCTGCTGATGGCCCGCGTGCTGATCGAGCGCCATGCCTGGGCGCGCGACCTGGCGACACAGGCCGAACGCTGGTTGGCCGAGGTCGGCTGCGCCGGCGTCGTACCGGTGATCTGCGTGCCGCTCGATCGCGCGGCGGACCCCGCCCACCGTGACGCCTGGGCCAGTGCCCTCGCGCGCACCGAGATGGCGCAGCCGGCGATCTGCCTGGCCTCGCTGCTGTGGTTGCAGCAGCTCGGCCGGCTCGGCCTGCAGGCAGAGGTGGTGGCGGGCCACAGCCTTGGGGAACTCACCGCACTGCACGCGGCCGGCGCCTTCGATGCCGAGACCCTGATCAAGCTCGCCGCCCTGCGTGGCCGCGCCATGGCCGCCTCGGCAGCGGATGCCGGCAGCATGGCCAGTCTCGCCTGCGACGCGACGGCGGCGAGCCGCCTGCTGGCGCAGGTCGACGGCTACCTGGTCATCGCCAATCGCAACAGCACGCGCCAGACCGTGGTGTCGGGCGAGACCGGCGCGATCGACGCGGTGGTTGCGCGCGCGCAGGTGGAGGGCATCACGGCCAAACGCCTGGCGGTGTCCAACGCCTTCCATTCGCGCTTTGTCGATGCGGCCGCCATCCGTCTCGGCGCCGAGGCGCCGGTGCCGGCGCGGCCGCAGGCCCTGCGCCTGCGGCTGCACTCGGGGATCGCCGGCCAGGCCATCACCGCGCAGCTGCCGCTGCGCGAGCATGTCGGGCGGCAGATCGCCGCGCCGGTGGATTTCGTCGCCATCACCACGCAATTGGCGCGGGAGGTTGATCATGTCATCGAGGTCGGCCCGGGCCGCGTGCTCAGCGGGCTCATGCGCGATACGCTCGACCGCGAGTTGTGCCTGCCGGTGGCCGCGCGTCCTGGTAACGACCGCGATCTCCAGGCGGTGCTCGCGCGCGCGTTCTGCGGTGGCCACACCATCGCCTGGGCGGAGCTCCACCGCGACCGCCTGATCCGCCCGTTCACGCCGACCACGCACAAACGCTTCATCGACAATCCCTGCGAGCGGCCGTTCCGTCCGACCCAGGCCTGGACGCCACTGGCGTTGACGGCAGGAGATGGCGGCACGGTGGCGACGCTGGCCGCGCTCAGCGGGATGGAATCCGGCGTGCTCGGCGACTACCTCGCGCGCCGTGGCACCTTCCTCGGTCAGGTGATCCGCGCCGACCTCGACCTCCCTGGTCTGTCCCAGCCGGCGGTCACCGCTACCGTGCCGCCGTCCACCGGGCGCGTGGTCACGGGGGTGTCGACGGCACTGCTCGCCACATTGCCCGCCGCATTGCCCGCCGCACTGCCCGTCACCAGCCAGGCCATCGAAACCCGGCTGATGGCGCTGGTGGCGGCGCGCACCGGTTTCGCGCTGGCCGGCATCCGGCCCACCCTGCGCCTGCTCGATGACCTCAATCTCGACTCGATCAAGGCGGCGGAACTGGTCGGCAGCGCGGCGCGTGAACTCGGCATCGCCAGCGGCATCGATCCCAGCCTGTTCGCCAATGCCACGCTGCATGAGGTGGCCGAGGCCCTGAGCGGCGCGCTGCCGGTGGGCGTCGCGAGCGCGCCACTGCCGCAGGCCGTCACCGCGACCACCGCTGATAGTGCCGCGATCGGCTCGCTGTTGCTCGACCTCGTCGCCCAGCGCACCGGCTTCGCGCGCGCGGGGCTGCGCCTCGGCCTGCGCCTGCTCGACGATCTCAACCTCGATTCGATCAAGGCCGGCGAACTGGTCGCGGCGGGGGCGAAATCCGTCGGGCTGACTGCGGCGGTCGACGCCTCGCTGTACGCCAATGCCACGCTAGGCGACATCGCCCGTGCCTTCGCCGAGCTGCTCGCGCCGGTGGCATCCGCCAGCCCGCTGGCGCCGCCGGTCGAGGTCTCCGACTGGGTGCGCTGCTTCCGCATGGAGTTGGTGCCGGAGCCGCTGGCGGCCATGCCCGGCGATGGTCTGCGTGGTGCGCGCGTGCTGCTGCTGCACGAGGAGAGCGAGGCCGACCTGGTCGCCGTCCTGCGCGCCGCGTTGCTCGCCGCGGCTGCCGAGGTGCGCAGTTGCACCTATGCCGTTGCGCTTGGCACGGACGTGCTCAGCGATCCGCAGTATTCCCACCGCATTGGCCTGCTGTGCCGCGAGGACGCCGCCCAGCCGCGTCTGGATATCGCAGTCGCACGGTTGCACGCCCTCGCCACGGTGGCGCGCGCGCATGCGGGTGGCGCCCAGCCGCTCCTGGCCATCGTGCAGTTCGGCGCCGGTGGAACCGCCGGCCTCGCCCAGGCCGGCACCGGTGCCTTCGCCGCCAGCCTGCACCTGGAACGACCCGACCTGCGCGTGCGCGTGATCGACGCCGATCCAACCCTGCCAGTGGCCGACCTCGCGCCGCTAGTGGTGGCGGAACTGGCCGGCAGCGTGCGCTATGCGCGGGCGGCCTACGATCTCCAGCGCACGCGCCGGGTACCCAGGTCAGTGCTGACGGAGCCGGTGTCGTGGTCGCCACGCGAACTGGCCTGGAACAGCAGCGACGTGGTGCTGGTCAGCGGTGGTGCACGCGGGATCACTGCCGCCTGCGCCTTGGCGCAGGCGCAGGCCACCGGCGTGCGCATGGTCCTGGTCGGCAGCTCGCCGGCGGGCGAGGAGGTGCGCGCCACCTTGGCGCGCTTCCACGAGGCGGGCCTCACCGCGCGTTATTACCAGTGCGATGTGGTCGATGCCAAGGCGGTCGACGGGCTGGTGGCGGATGTGCGTCGTGAGCTCGGAGCGATCACCGGTCTGATCCACGGCGCCGCGATCAATAAGCCGCGGCGCGCCGACCAGGCGACCGCCGCCGTGGCCCTGGCCGAGGTCGGTCCCAAGGTCCAGGGCGCGCTCAATCTGCTGACGGCGCTCGCGTCGACGCCGCCCAGGCTGATCGTCGGCTTCTCCTCGATCATCGGCATCTCCGGCATGGCCGGCAACGCGTGGTACGCCTTCTCCAATGAGACCCTGGCGCAGCTCCTTCGCGCCTTCGCGCACGATCATCCGGGCACCCACGTCATCTCGCTGGCCTACAGCGTGTGGGCCGAGGTCGGCATGGGTGCGCGCATGGGCAGCGATCAGCATCTCGCGCGCCTGGGCATCGGCGCCATCCCGCCGCGCGAGGGCATCGACCGCTTCCTCAAACTGGTCAGCCATGATCCCGGCAGCAGCGAGGTCATCATCAGCGCGCCGCTCGGCGGCCTCGACACCTGGATCCCGCTGGTGCCGGCGAAGCCAATGGCGGCACGCTACCTCGACGAGGTCCAGGGCTTCATTCCCGGCGTCGAGCTGCGCGTGCGCACCCGGCTGACCCTGGCCCGCGATCCCTACGTCGCCGACCACATCTACAAGGGCTCGGCCCTGTTCCCCACCGTGTTCGGCCTGGAAGCCATGGCCCAGGCCGCGGCCTGGGTGCTCGGCCTGCCGGTCATCGCCGCGCTCACCATCGAGGACATCCACCTCGAACGTCCGATCGTGGTCGACCAGCGGCAGGGCACGCTCATCGCCTTGCGCGCGCGCGTCGAGGAACGCGCGGACCACACCAGCCCTTATCGCGTCCACGTCGGCATCACCAGCGAGGCCACCGGTTTCGCGCGCGATCACTTCACCGCGACCCTGGTGTTCGCGGCGCCGGTGTCGACGCCCGCCGCTCTGCCGGTCTTCTCCGCCCAGCCGCTGCCCATCGACCCGCGGCAGGATCTCTACAGCTGGCTGCTGTTTCAAGGGCCGCGCTTCCAGCGCCTGCGGCATATCCATACCCTGGATTCGCACACCTGCACCTTCACCTCCGAACAACGCGACTACCGCGTCGCGGCGGATGGCGAGGAGACGTACCTGCTCGGTGATCCGTATTTCCGCGATTCCCTGCTGCAGGCGCCGCAATTGACGGTGTCGCAGCAGCTGAGCCTGCCGGTGCATATCGCCCGCATCGAGCTGCGCGTATGGCAGCCCGAGGCAGTGGCACGACCGGCGCCGATCGCCCGCCAGGGCGAAGCGGTCTTCGACGGCGCGGTGCCCGGTAACGACCGCCAGCTGCTGGCGCACGTGACGGTGGGCGATGAGCACGGCCGGCTCCTGGAGCGGATCACGGGCTACCGCTTGGCGGTGCTCGAACGTCGTGACGACCATCCGACGCCCGAGCAGATCGCCGACCCGGATGCGTTCGACAGCGGCGACCTGCGTCAACGCCTAGACCACGCCGCCAGCGCGCTCGGGGTGCGCGTGCCGTTCCTGACGCTGGCCTATGGCGACTGGCATGGACCGGATCGCGCCGCGCGGCGCCTCGCCGAACGGCCGCTGCTGACGGCGACGCTGGCGGCCGCGGATCTGGTTGGTGCCGAGGTGGTGTGGGCCGCCGACCATCGGCCCACGCTGGCCGGCGTGGAGGGCTTCGGGGTCTCGGTCGCGCATGATGAGCGCGCCTGCCTGGTGGTGGTCGGCGCTGGCGATCAGGGCTGCGACGTCGCGCCGGTGACCCATCGTCAGGACCACGACGATTGGCTGGCGCTGATCGGCAGCGCGAACGCGCCGCTGCTCACGGCACTAGTGGCTGGCGGCGGCGGCCTCGACATCGCCGGGACCCGCTTGTGGGCGGCGGCGGAGGCCGTGCGCAAGGCTGGTGGCGGCGTCATCCTCGACCTCGCCATAACCGCGCGACGCGACACCGCGGTACTGCTGAGCGGGGCCACCGCCAGCGGCGGACGCTTGGCCGTCCTGACGCTGCCCTGGTGCGGGCGGCGTGGGCCGCAGCGGCTGATCGCGGTGGTGGTGGGCGCGGTGGCGGTGACGCCGGTGACGCCGGTGATGGCCGTGCCGCCCGCGCCCAGCGAGACGGCGCAGCCAGCGGGTTTCGCGCCCCACGTCTATGGCATGCGCTTCGATCTCGCGCTCCAGGGCCAGCTCGCCTTCACCCTGCGTTTTCCGCTCACCTTCCGCGAGACCGCGCATCTCAGTCGCAATCTGTACTTCAGCCATTTCGCCATGTGGATGGGCAAGTTGCGCGAAGCCGCCTGCCAACCGGTCTACGCTGCCCTGGTCGAGCAGTTCAGCAGCGGTCGCTGGGGCATGGTGACCAACCGTTCCGAGACCTGCATCCTCGGCAGCGCCTCGACCTGCGACGTCATCGAAGGCCGGGTGTGGCTCGACCGGGTATACGGCCCGAGCGCCTCGACCATGGACCTGTGTTATGAATGGAGCGCGGAACGCGCATCCGGCGAGCGCGTCCTGCTGGGCCGCAGCAAGATGACCGCGACCTGGGTCGAGATCCTCGATCATGGCCTGGTGGCTGCGCGGCCCTTCCCGGCCTACTACCAGGAGTTCATCGCCCGCATCGCCCCGGTGGTCGCCGCCGAGCAGCCGTGGGAGGTCGGCGCCAGCGCCGGCCTGGGTCCGGTTGTGCGGCAGAGCGTGCATGGTCCGGTCGGACGCGTGGTCCTGCACGAGCAGCGTTTCCACACCACGCTGGAGGATGCGAACCTGGTCGGGAACATCTACTTCGCCAATTACTACCTCTGGCAGGGACGCATCGTCGACACCTGTTTCCAGCGCATGGCGCCCGAACTGCTGCGTGGCGTTGGCGCCGCTGGCGAATTGCGCTGCACCTACACCAAGGTCGACCACCTGCGCGAGGCGATGCCCTTCGACACTATCCTGATCCGTATCGCGCTGGTTGCGCTCCACGCCCAGGGCATCCGCCTGCATGTCGACTACTTCCGCGAGGGGAGCGAAGGCCAGCTGACGAAGCTCGCATGGGGCGAACATCACGCCCAGTGGTTCAAGCCCGCCGCCGATGGCCAGTGGCTGCCGGCCGCCCTGCCGCAGGTGCTGGTGGACGGCTGCCTGCGCCTGGGCACGCCCTCGGGGGATGCGGCGGAGATACCGGTCTTGATGAATTAGCCTGAACGCGGCAATGGATCGAACACAGAGCACCAGAGAACCAGAGCGGAGAATACGCTGGACGAAGGCACCGTGCTCCCCCCTTTGGTGAGAGCCTTCGGCGCAAATCCCTATCTCCTCGGGTTCTCTGGTGCTCTGTGTTCTATTGCCGGATCTGGTCGGCAGGCGTCAGGGCGCGTTCGCGCGTAGCGGCTGCGCCGACGCGGGTTCTCCGGCGGGATCGGGCTGCCAGCCGCAGCCCAGCGCGGTGAGCACGGCGACGTAGGCATCGCCGCGCTCGCGGCGGAGCCCCAGGCCCCGGCGTTCCACCGTGATGCGCGTGCGCGTAGCGGCGAGCACCTCCTCCTCGGCGGCGATGCCGGCGCGCTGGCGTTGTTGCGCGTGCGCGAGCGCGCGTTCGGCGTGGCGCAGTTCGCTGGTGCTGGACTCCAGGCGCTGGCCGGCGGCCTGCCAGTCCGCCGTCGCCGTGCCGACTTCGCCAACCGCGCGCAGGACCGCCTGTTCGTAGCTGGCCAGGGCAGCGGCGCTGCGGGCATCGGCGGCGGCGATGCCCGCGCGCACCGCGCCACCGCGGAACAGCGCCCACTGCACCGACAGGCCGAAGGACCAGAACGACGCATCGCGTTGCGCCAGGTCGGATGGGACCTGGGCGGTCAGGCCGAGGTCTCCGATGAGCCGTACGCGGGGGTAGAGGTCGCCCTCGGCCACGCCGGCCGCGGCGATGCGCGCGGCGGTGCGCTGCTCAAGCGCGCGCAGATCCGGCCGTTGCCGCAACAGCTCGGCGGGCACCAGCGCCGGCAGTCCGCTGCCCGGCAATGGCAACGCACCTGGGGCGAGCGGTAGCAGTGCCGGCGGCCGACCGCACGCCACCGCGAGACGGCGGAGGGCGGTCTCGTGCCGGGCCTGCATGGCGGCGAGCGCCTGCACCGCCAGCTCGACCTCCTGGGCGGCGGCGTCGCTGGCGGCATCGCTAGCGATGCCGCCCTGGCGCAGGGAATCGTGCAGGCGCAGCAGGCGCCGGGCCGCCGCGAGATCCGTGCGCGCCAGCATGGTGTCCGCCTCGGCATGACGCAGCGCGAGGTAGGAGCGCACGGTTTCCGCGATCAGTCCCTGGCGCAGCCCCTGGGCCTCGGCGCTGGCGGCATCGACTCCGGCAACTGCCTGTTCGACCTGACGCTGGACCATGCCCCACAGGTCGAGCTCCCAGCCTGCCACCAGCGCGGCCTGGTACCGGTTGCCGACGCGGTCATAGCCGTCGGTCGGCAGGGCCGTGCCGCGTCCACGGCGGGTGGCATCGCCGAGCGCATCCACCTGCGGCCGGCCGGCGGCCTCGGCACCCACCACCAGCGCGCGCTGCGCGCGCACCAGTTCCCACGCCGCGCGCAGGTCGCGGTTCTGCGTCACCGTCAACGCCACCAGGGCGTCGAGCGTGGGATCGCGATAAACCTGCCACCAGGCGGTGAGCGCCTCGCCCTGCGCGGCCCCGGCATCGGCCGCGCGTGTGGGTTCGTCGAGCGCGTCGTCGATGAAGGCGGTGTCGGGCGGCTGCGCATCCCGGCCGACCACGGCGCAACCGCCGAGCAGGGCGATCAGCGCGCCACCCAGTGCCAGCGTCGGCAAGCGGGCGCCGCTGTTCATGGCCCGTTCCAGCGCACATCGACCACCTGCCCGGCGACCAGGCCGTGATCGGGAATGGCGATGTCGAAGAGGATCTCCAGCACCCGCGTGTCGGCGCGTTCGCTGGGGTTGCCGGTGAGGGTGGTCTTGGGCACCAGCAGGCGGTCGTTCGCGAGCCAGCGCAACGGGATCGCCCGTCCACCAGCGCCACGGACATGCGCGGTGGCATCGCCCGCGCGCAGGCGGGGCAGCAGCTCCTCATCGAGCGCGGCGCGGATGCGCCAGCCGCTGGTGTCGCCAATGACCACCAGCGGAACCATCGCCAGGGGATCGGCCGGCTCGCCCAGGCGCGCATTGACCTGGAGCACGGTGCCGGACTGCGGCGCGCGGGTGATCAGCAGCTCGGCCATCGCCTCGGCCCGTTGCAGCTCGGCGCGTGCCACCCTCAGGTCGGGAGCCCAGGCGCCGGCCGCGACGCGGTCGCGGGCGGCCTGCGCCGCCGCGCGGTTGGCGAGGGCGGCCTGCGCGGTGCGTTCACGGCGATCGCGTTCGGCCGCGCTGAGCGCGCCGGGCTCGGTGAGCGCCCGCGCCTCGTCACGACGCGCCTGCGCCTCGCTATCCTGTGCCGCCGCGACTGCGAGGGTGGCTTCCGCCTGCGCGAGGTCCTCCACGCGGGGCAGTGCCTCCAGGCGTTCGACCTCGGCACGCGCGCGCGCCACCGCCGCCAGGGCGACGCGGCGATCCTGTTCGAGCAACGGCTGCCCGGCAGTCACGGCATCGCCCACCGCCACCAGGACGCGCGTCACCAGGCCCGTCGCCGACGCGCCCAGGCGCGAGGTGCGTCCGGTGGGTTCGACGATGCCGGTGGCGGCCAGCGTCCCGCCCGGCGTCGGCGTGCCGACCGGCGCGGCCACCACCCGCTGCACGTCGAGGTGGTTGATCGACCAGGCGGCGAATACCACCGACATCAGCGCGACGACTAGCAGCAGGGGGGAACGTGATAGGCGCATGGGGACCTCAAGCGGACGGCAGGACGGGGCTGGGACGGCTATCGGCGGTGATGCGGCCGTCCTCCATGTCGAGGATGCGATCGGCGAAGCGGTACATGCGCGCATCGTGGGTGACCACCACCACCGCGCGCCCTGGAGCGACCGCGATGGCGCGCAGTAGCTCCATCACCGCGTCCCCGGAGCGGTGATCGAGGGCTGCGGTGGGCTCATCGCACAGCACCAGGTCGGGTTCATGTACCAGCGCCCGGCCCAGGGCGACGCGCTGCTGTTGGCCGCCCGACAACTGTTTGGGCGTGAGCTGGAGTTTGCCGCCGAGGCCGAGGCGGGTCAGCATCGCCGCGGCGACCGCCTCGGCGTGGCGACGTGGGCGGCCATCGGCGATCAGCGGCACGCTGACGTTCTCCACCGCGTTGAGGGCGCCCAGCAGGTGGTACTGCTGGAAGGCGAAGCCGATCCGCCGCCGGCGCAGGCGCACCAGCTCATCGCCGCGCAGGCTGGCGAGGTCGTGCCCGAGCAGGCGGATGCTGCCGCTGGCGATGCGCAGCATGCCGGCGATCGCGCTCAGCAGCGTGGTCTTGCCGCAGCCGGAGGGTCCGGTGAGGAAGGTCATCTCGCCGGGCAGGATGCTGGTCGTGACGCCGCGCAGCACCGCGACCTCGCCCTCGGGCGAGGGGAAGGACTTGGTCACCGCCTCCAGTTCGACCGCGGGGGGAGTCATGCGCGGAAGACCTCGGCTGGATCCAGGCGTAGCACGCTGCGGATGCTGGCTGCGCTGGCGGCGACCACTACCGTCAGCAGGACCGCGACGGCGCCGAGGGTGATGGAGACCGGCATGGTGATACCGCGGGTCGCGATCTGCGTGCTGAGGATCTCGAAGAACACCGCCGACATGCCGGTGCCCAGCGCACAGCCGATCGCCACCACCGCCAGCGCCTGGAACAGGGCCATGCCCAGGATGCCGCGGTTGGTCACGCCGATGGCCTTGAGTGCGGCGAAGGCGCTGAGGTTGTCGCGCACGAACAGCGAGAAGGTCAGCCCGGAGACCGCCGCCCCGATCAGCACCGCCAGCGCGATGGTGATGCCGAAGTTCACCGGGATGCCGGTATTGCCGAGGTAGAAATCGATGCAGTCCCAGCTGAAGTCGGCGGTGGTGCGCGCGCGCAGGCCGGTGGCACGGGCGATGTCCTCGGCGAGCGCCGTCGGCGCGTGGCCCTTGGCGGCGCTGGCGACGACGAAGGAGATGTCCTCGCGTGGTGGCACCGGCATCAGCGCGGCCACCGTCCCGCGCACATGCACGATGGGGAAGGGTGCGAACGGCGCGGAGGCCTCGCTGATGCCGACGATCACCAGGCGCTGATCGCCGCTCTCCACCACCGCACCGAGCGCGAGCGGCTGACCAGGGAACAGTTCGATGAAGCCCGCGCGATCGATGATCATCGCATCCGGCTGGCGCAGGTCTTCAGCCGCGCCCAGAACCATCCGCCGCGGCATGCCGACCAGGCTCCCGTCGTCGACGCCGATCACCAGCGCTTGGCGGAAACGCCCGTCGGTTGTGCGCAGGGTGGCGTTGCGCTTGCGCAGCGGCACCGCCCAGGCAACGCCAGCGACCGCGCGCACGCGTTCGACCGCGCCCCCCGGCAGCCCGCGCGTCTCGTCGAAGTAACGCGTGCCCGGATCCATGATCCAGAGGTCGGCCTCGGCCACGTCGAGCACTTGGTGGGCGGTACGCAGCATGATGCCGGCGAAGATCGAGGTCTGGTTCTGCAGCATCAAGGTGGCGAAAGCCACGGCGGCGACCATGCCGAGGAACTTGGTGCGGTCGGCGGTGAGCATCGCCCAGGCGATCCGTAACATGCCCATCGCCGTCCCACGCCTTCCCGGGTGCTGCATATTGACAGCGACAAGATCTGATCCTGTGGCCTGATCTTGTCGCTGTCAATATTTGATCGTGGCGAGAGGCCGCCACGATGCACGCGTGAGCACCCGCAAGCCGCCCGTCAGCAAGGCCCCCGTCCGCCGGCGCAAGGCCTATCATCATGGCAACCTGCGCGCGTCGCTGGTGGCGGCGGGGGTGCACGTCCTCGAACGCGAGGGCCTCGCCGGGCTCACCATCCGCGCGGTGGCGCGCGCGGTGGGGGTGTCGCATGCCGCGCCGATCAATCATTTCCCCGAGCTGCGCGGCCTGCTGACGGCGATCGCCACCGCGGGTTGCGAAGCGCTCAATCAACGCCAGCTCGCCGGATTGGAGTCTGCGGGCAAGAACCCGTTCCTGCGCCTCCAGGCGACCGGGCTGGCCTACCTGGGCTTCGCCCGCGAACACCGGGAATGGTTCCGCCTGATGTGGCGCTCGGATCTGCTCGATGCCGGCAACCAGGACCTCATGGACGCGCGCGGCGCAAATTGGCTGCTGGTGTCGGAGGCGATGCAGGACTTCCTGGGCTTCCGCAACCGCGCCTCGGCGCGGTTGCAGCCGCGCCTGCTGCTCGCGCTCGCCGCGGTCCACGGCTTGGCGATCCTGGAGATCGAGGGCGGTCTGACGGCGATGAAGCTGGAACCGTCCGGGCAGGGCAGCGATCACGCCGCAGTGGTGCTCGAGCTGCTGGCGGAGGCATTCGCCTCCGCAAAGGGGTGAGGGGTGGTCCCCGTGGTCAGGCTAAAGCCGCCCAGTGACGATTCTGCTCTCGCAATCCGCCAGGCACGTTCCTCGAGTTCCCCTTTGACGGCCGGCGTTCAACGCCCATAGCGGCCTCATCCGCCGGTTCCAAGAAACGGTACCGATGGCGGCTCTGGCCGCGGAGGGTTCGCCGACCGTCACGGCTCTCCTGCAGCTGCCGCCCCGACGCAGTCAATGGCGTGCGGTCCTCAGGCCAGCGGAGAAGCGACAAGGACCGCTCAGCGCGTGCCAGCATGTAGCAGCGGTTTGCGCGCGGTTCATTCCATGGAGACTGCCCACGCATGGATGCGCAGCAGATCCGCGAACGTCTGGCAAAGATCAAAGCACTCTTCGCCGGGGCCACCACCGCCGGTGAGCGGCAGGCGGCGCAAGCGGCGATAGAACGCATGCAGAGCCGCCTCGATCTCGGGGAGTCAGCGGGGCCCGCGGTCGAACCGGCGGTCGAATACCGTTTTTCCCTGACCAATCCCTGGTCGCTGCGGCTGTTCCTGGCGTTGTGCCGCAGCAAGGGCCTCAAACCCTATCGTTATCCGCGCATGCGCCGGACCTCGGTGTGCGTGCGCCTCACCTGGGCGCAGGTCGATCGCGATCTGTGGCCGGAGTTCCAGGAGATGAATGCCGTACTCAGCCAGTACCTGAGCGAACTCGCCGACCACATCATCGCCGACTGCATCGACCCCGACCGTTCGGACGCCGACGTGGTGGCTGGCCTCCCTGGGCCGTCGGCGGGGCCGGAGATGAGCGGATGAGTGGACGCTTGCCGCATGCTGTCGCTATATCGCCCGGACCGCGTCTTCCAGATTTCAGGCGAAGCCCGCTCACCCGCGTCGGAGACCGCAAGCCATGCCTGTGAGATGGACGGACCTGGAAAGCGCGTTCATGGCCCGCGATGCCAGCCACGATGCGCGCTCGTGGATCCATGGCCAGACCGGTCAGGTCAGGGTGTTATACGATGGTCAAGGTGACGGCCCTCCCCCCGCCGATGAGACCGGCTGGCACCTCCTGCCCGATGCCAGGGAACTCGATCTGAAACAGCGACTGGTGTTGGCCTTCGTGGCCGACGAATGCCCACCGCTGCATGAGGATGTCGTCCGGTGCTTCTCCCGACGCGGCGGGTGGCGGGCTTACAAGCATCTGCTGGCTGACCGTGGGCTGTTGGAGCGTTGGCATCGCTATGAAGAAGCCGCTACCCGCCACGTTCTGCTCGCCTGGGCCGCGGATCTGGGAATCACCGTGGTCGACGCCGCGCCCGAGGACGAAATGCCAGGGATGACTCATTGAACGATCGCGGCCACTCCCTCGCACTGACTCCGCGCGGCCAGCTCATCCTGACCCTCGATGGCGATGATGCGCCGCTGCCGGTGGCCATGCGGACGCGCCTGCTCGCCGCCTTCACTAGCGGCACTGGTCATGGCCTGTTGTCCATGGGCATGTGCGACATCGGAGTGGCGCTGCCGCCGGTGATCGCCTGGTGGCGTGATCTCTCAGCGCGTTTCGTCTCGGCGTTGTGCATGCTGCCGGACCTTTCGCAGCAGACCGTCCCTTGTCCTCCCGCGCCGCTCCTCGACGAGTTGAGGAGTCTGGTCGCCACCGCTCCGCCCATGGCGGGCGCCGAGTACCTCACCGCCGAACTCCTGCAGGAGTTGTGGTCGGGACTCGGTGAGGCGTTCACCGACGAGTTCGCCAGTGCGCGTCAGCCGTTGCCGGCATTCCTGCAGTCGCGCAATCCCGCTTGGCATCTGGTCGGTCGGGTGCACGTGCACCTGGCCGAAAACCGCAAAGATGAGCACCAGCCGTTTGCCTTCCTGGCGACCTACACCACGCGGCTGTCGGCGCAGGCGAAGACCCAGCATCAGCCGTTGGGGCAGGCCCTGCAGGAATTCGCCGGCACGGCGAACAAGGATCGCCTGCTGGCGCTATTGGTGCCGTTGCAGCGCGCCGGCGAGCGCTGCGCCTGGCTGAAGGCGTTGATCGACAGCCGTGAGATCTTTCATCCGCTGCGCTGGTCCGCTGCTGAAGCACTGCAATTCCTCCACGATGTGCCGCAGCTGGAACAGGCCGGCCTGATCGTCCGCATGCCGGCGACCTGGCGTGCGAACCGGCCGGCGCGTGCGCAGGTCAAGGCCACCGTGGGCGCCACAGCCCCAACGCAGCTCGGACAGGATGCGTTGCTTGATTTCACCATCGACCTCGCGCTCGACGGCGAGCCGCTGACGGCCACGGAAGCCGGCCAGTTGCTCGCCGGCTCCCAGGATCTGGTGCTGATCCGTGGCCGCTGGGTGGAGGTCGATCGCGCCCGTCTGGAAAAGACGCTCGATCACTTCAAGCAGGTCGAAGCGGTGGCGCGGCAGAAGGGTCTGGGTTTCCACGCCGCGATGCGCTTGCTGGCTGGTGCCGGCGTGGCGCCAGACGATCCCGGCATGCGCATCGAGGCCGAGTGGTCGCAGGTGGTCGCCGGCCCCTGGCTGGCGGAGACCCTGCAGAGCCTGCGCGGACCCCAGGGGCTGGTCGCGGTCGACCCCGGCCGGGACCTGCACGCCACCTTGCGGCCGTATCAACAAGTCGGTGTCCGCTGGTTGCACCTGCTTTCCCGCCTCCGTCTGGGTGCGTGCCTGGCCGACGACATGGGTCTGGGGAAGACCATCCAGATCATCGCTCTGTTGCTGGTGCGGAAGCAGACGGAGGGGAGCGCCCCCAACCTGCTGGTGGCTCCGGCATCACTGCTCGCCAATTGGGCGCAGGAGGTCGCCCGCTTCGCACCGTCCCTGCGTGTGCTGGTCGCACATCCCTCGGCAATGCCGGGTGAGGCATTGAAAGCCCTGACGGCATCGGGCATGGCGGCTTTCGATCTGGTCATCACCAGCTACGGCGCGCTCGGTCGCCTGTCATGGATGGGTGCCACCCGCTGGCGGTTGGCGGTGCTCGATGAAGCACAAGCGATCAAGAACCCGGGCACCCGGCAGACGCGCGCGGTGAAGCAACTGACCGCCCAGTCGCGCATCGCTTTGACGGGCACACCGATCGAAAACCGCCTGAGCGACCTGTGGTCGATCGTCGATTTCATCAACCCCGGTTTGCTCGGCAGCGCCAAGGCCTTCACCACCTTCACCAAGAGCCTCGCCGGTACGCCACGGGGGTATGCGCCGCTACGCGCCCTGGTGCAGCCTTATCTGCTGCGGCGGCTCAAAACCGACAAGTCGGTGATCAGCGATCTGCCGGACAAGATCGAACTCACGGCATTCTGCGCGTTGTCGCGGCGGCAGGCGGCGTTGTACCAGCAAGGGGTGGGCGAACTCGCCAAGACGCTGGCCGGCGATGACCTGGACGGTATCAAACGCAAAGGAGTCGTCCTGGCGTTCCTCATGCGCTTCAAGCAGATCTGCAATCATCCCTCGCACTGGCTCGGTGATGGTGCCTGGGCCGAGGCCGACAGCGGTAAGCTCGCCCGTCTGCGCGAACTCGCCGAGGTCATCGCGGCAAAGCAGGAGAAGATGCTGGTGTTCTCGCAGTTCCGTGAAACCACCGCACCTCTGGCCGCGTTCCTGGGTGCGATCTTCGGCCGTCCAGGGCTGGTACTCACCGGAGAAACGGCAGTGAAGGAACGAAAGGACCTGGTGCAGCGCTTCCAAGAGGACCAGTCCGTGCCCTTCTTCGTGTTGTCGCTCAAGGCGGGCGGTTCCGGCTTGAACCTCACCGCCGCATCGCACGTCATCCACTTCGATCGGTGGTGGAACCCCGCGGTGGAGAACCAGGCCACCGACCGTGCCTTCCGCATCGGCCAGACGCGTCAGGTCCTGGTGCATAAATTCGTCTGTCGTGGCACCATCGAAGAGAAGATCGACGCCATGATGGCCTCGAAACGCGCGCTCTCCGATGACCTGCTCGACGATCATCGCCGCGGCGAGCCCGACCTCACGGCCCTTTCTAATGACGAGTTGCTGAAACTCGTGAGTCTCGACCTCTCTACCGCCAGCGCTGAGGCCTGAACATGTTCTATGAATGGGCCCCCTATGTACCGGTCGCTGAACGCCGCAAGAACGCCGCGGCGGCGATGGCCCGGTTGGCCAAGAAAGGCCACCCGGTATCGCCGGTGGTGATCACGGGCCGCGCGATCGCCACCACCGTGTGGGGGAAGGCGTGGTGTACGCATCTGGAAGCCTATAGCGATTACGCCAACCGCCTGCCGCGCGGTCGCACCTACGCGCGCAACGGCTCGGTCGTGGACCTGCAGGTGGCACCAGGACGGATCGCAGCCCACATCAGCGGCTCGTCCATGTACCGGGTCACCATCACCATAGCCCCGCTGAAAAAGACCGCCTGGGCGCAGCTCTGCACGGCATGCGCCGGCGGTATCGATTCGCTGGTCGAACTCCTGCAGGGCCATTTCGCTGCCGCGGTGATGGAGCGCCTGTGCCACCAGGACGACGGGCTCTTCCCCTCGCCCAAGCAGATCCGGGTGGAATGCAGCTGTCCGGACGGGTCGTACCTGTGCAAACATGCCGCAGCCGTGCTGTACGGGGTCGGCGCGCGACTCGATCACCAGCCGGAGCTGCTGTTCACTTTGCGTCAGACCAACCCCACCGACCTGCTGGCCCAGGCGGGCGTGGGGTTGCTGGCGAAGACCACCGGTCCGGGTTCCGGCCGGACGCTCGCAGTGGCGGAGGTTGGCGCGTTGTTCGGACTGGAAATGGAGGCCGACGTCAGCACGCCACCAGCCGGCCAAGGCGGTCAGAAGCGCAGCGGCCTGGTCATGAAGGTGGCAGCGAAGACGGTCAAACCGTCCGCTCCGGCAGCGGCCAGCGTGAGCGTCACGAGACAGAAACCGGCGCAGGATCCATCAGCGCGTCTGCTGCGCCTCCTGCAGCGGTCGCAGGTATTGACCTGTGCCGAGGCCCAGGTCGCGCTCGGTTGGAAAGCCGTCATCGTACGCGCGCTCCTGCGGCAACTGGTCGTGAACGGTCATGCCACCATGCGCGGCAAGACGCGCGGGACGACCTACCACGCCGTCGGTTGATCCATCACGGCGGGCATCGAAAAGTCGTTCCTCCTTTGCGGAACCGCATCGGCGTGCTGCCTTCGCGCTGGGCGAACACCGTGGCAAAACGTTTGGCGTCGTTGAAGCCGCTGGCTTCAGCGATCCGCGGCATCGTCCAGTCGGTGCTCAGCAGCAGGTGCTTGGCTCGTTCCAGGTGCACGCGTTGGATCTCCTCGAGCAGGCTGCGGCCGAGGCGCGCGCGGAAACGCTCCTCCAGCGTACGGCGGGCGATCGGCACCGCGCGCATCACGTCGGACACGCGGATCGGCTGAGCCGCATGCGCGGCGATGAAACGCAGCGCCGCCGCCACGTGGGGTTCCTCTACGGCGATGAGGTCGCTCGACTGGCGCGTCACCACGCCGAGTGGAGGCAGAAAGCGGCTCGCCACGGCACGCCCGGCGAGCAGTTCATCGAGCATCGCGCCGGCCGCCTGACCGATGCGTTCCGCCGCAACGGCGACGCTGGAAAGCGGTGGATACGCCAGCAGGCACAGGCTCTCGATGTTGTCGGCGCCGACCAGCGCGAGGTCCTCGGGAAGACGCAGGCCGAGATCGCGGCAGCGGTCGGCGAGCTGCGCCGCGGCATGGTCGTTGAAAGCGAAGATCGCGGTGCGCCGCGGGAGCGCGCGCAGCCAGGCATCGTCGGGCCCGCCGACGCGCCGCTGTACCGCATGTCCGGCGGCACTGAGCGTGGCGCAGAAGCCCTCCCCTCGCCGTGCGGTCGCCGGTGTAGAGGTCGCTGCGGCATAGGCGAAGCTGGTGAACCCGCGGTCGAGGAAGTGCCGTGCCGCCGCCGCGCCGATGGCATGGTCGTCGTTGCCGGCCTGCGGCAGCCGCGGCGCCAGCTCGTGGATGCCGAGGTTGACCAGCGGCAGACGCAGCCGCCGGACCATCGCCGCCCAGGTGGCTTCCGTCAGACAGCACACCCCGGCATCCGGCGCGAAGGCGCGGATCGCCGCTGCATCCGGTGCGTCGAAGAATCGGAACAACCATGGCCGATCCGGGCGCGCATGCGATGCCAGGCCGCGCACCACGCCCTCCGGGTAGCCCGGCGTCAGGCGGAAGAGCAGGGCGATGCGCCGAAGCGTACGCGGTCCGGTGTCCGGGGACCGGGATCGTTCAGACCGAGCGCGCTTGATGGCTACCATGGCCCATGGTGTCGGAGCAACCAGGAGGACCACAAGACTCCGGGCTGCGGACCTCGGACCCGGGCCGTCGGCATCACGCCAGGATCGGCTTCACCACCTCGCCGAACACGTCGGTCAGACGGAAGTCGCGGCCTTGCGTGCGGTAGGTCAGCTTGAGGTGGTCGATGCCGCAGAGGTGCAGCATGGTGGCATGCAGGTCGTGGACGCTCACCGGGTGCTCGACGGCCTTGTAGCCGAGTTCATCGGTGGCGCCGAAGGTGATGCCGGGCTTGATGCCGCCGCCGGCCAGCGCGACCGAGAACCCCAGGATGTGATGGTCGCGCCCGGAGCCCTGGCCCATCGGGGTGCGGCCGAACTCGCCACCCCACAACACCAGCGTGTCGTCCAACATGCCGCGTTCCTTGAGGTCCATGATCAAGGCGGCGCTCGAGCGGTCGGTCTCCTCGGCGGCGAGCGGCATGTTCTTCTCGATGTCGCCATGGTGATCCCAGGCGCGGTGGTAGAGCTGGATGAAGCGCACGCCGCGCTCGGCCATGCGCCGGGCCAGCAGGCAATTGCTGGCGAAGCTGCCATCGCCTGGCTTCTTGATGCCGTAACGCTCCAGCACCGCCTTCGGCTCCTTGCCCACGTCGGTGAGGTCGGGCACCGAGGTCTGCATGCGGTAGGCCATCTGGTACTGGCTGTTGCGGGTGGCGATCTCGGGGTCGTGGATGCGCTGGTCGAGGAGGTCGTTGAGGCGGGTGACCTCATCGATCACGCCGCGCTGGGTCGGCGCATCGACGCCAGCCGGATTGGCGACGTAGTGCACCGCGTCGCCCTTGGACTGGAACTGGATGCCCTGGAATTTGCTGGGCAGGAACCCCGACGACCACTGGCGTGCCGACACCGGCTGGGCGCCACCGCCACGGCCTTGCGAGGTCATCACCACGAAGCCTGGGAGTTCCTCGGTCTCCGCGCCGAGGCCATAGACCATCCACGAACCCCAACTCGGCCGTCCCTTGATGATCGAGCCGGTGTTCATGAAGGCGTGGGCGGTGTCGTGGTTGATCTGTTCGGTGTGCATCGAGCGGATGATGCAGAGGTCGTCGGCGATCGAGCCGAGATGCGGGAACAGCGTCGAGATCTCCTGGCCGGATTTGCCCCATTTCTTGAATTCGGTGAACGGGCCGCGCGCCTTGAGCTCGCTGCCCTGGAGCTGCGCGAGCTGTTGTCCCTTGGTGAAGGAGTCCGGAAACGGTTTGCCGTTCAGGTCTTTGAGCGCCTGCTTGAAATCGAAGGTCTCCAGGTGCGACGGCCCGCCGGCCATACACAGATGGATGATGCGCTTGGCCTTCACCGGCGCCTGCGGCTTGATGATGCCACGCCAACGTTCCTCGGCAGCCGCATTGCCCGCGAACAGGCCGGCGAGAGCGATGCCGCCCATGCCACAGGCGGCGCGGGCGAGGAAGGCGCGGCGGGGAAGGACGTCCGATGTCCGATGTCCGATGTCCGATGTCATCGTGGGAAGAGGGTCATTGGCTGGCATGGAAACTCCGGAGTGAAGCAAGGCGGTTCGACATCGGACATCGGACGGCTGTCAGAGGCGGGTGATGGTTTCGTGCAGGTTCAGCAACACCCGGCAGACCTGCGTCCAGGCCGCGATCTCGGCGCGGTCGGCTTCGGGCGGCAGCGGAGACACGCCGGTGCGCAGCAGGGCGCTGGCTGCGTCCCCAGGCTGGGCGTAGGTCGCCCGTTGCTTGGCGAGGAATGCGAGGAGCGGCGCGGATTCTGTGGCGCCGGGCGCTCGGCCGACGGCGGCGCGGAAGGCGCGTTCGAGCTTGGCCCCGTCATCGCCGCCAGTGGCGATCAGGCGCGCTGCCCAGGTGCGTGCCGCCTCGACGAAGGTCGGATCGTTGAGCAGCGTGAGCGCCTGCTGCGGACTGTTGGCCTGGGTGCGGAACACCGCGCACTCGTCGCGCGAGGGGGCATCGAAGTTGGCCAGCATCGGATGCAGGAAGGTGCGCTGCCAATGCATGTAGACGCCACGCCGGAACTGGCGGTCGTCGCTGTTCGCGACGTAGTCGCGATCCGGGAACTGGAGGTTGGTGTAGTAGTTCGGCGGCTGGTAGGGTTTGGCGCTCGGCCCACCGATGTCGCCGACCAGCAGGCCACTGATGGTCAGCGCATTGTCACGCACGAACTCGGCGTCCAGCCGGCGAGGCGATTGGCTGGCCCGCAGCCGGTTCTGCGGATCGCGCGCCAGCACCTCGGGACGCAGCACCGACGATTGGCGGTAGGTGGCCGAGCTGACGATCAGGGTGACCAATCGTTTGACGTCCCAGCCGCTCTCGCGGAACTCCACCGCCAACCAGTCGAGCAGTTCCGGATGCGAGGGCCATTCGCCCTGCAGCCCGAAATCGTCGACCGTGGCCGAGATGCCGATGCCCATGAGCTGCGCCCAGACCCGGTTGACGAAGACCCGTGCGGTCAGCGGATTGTCACTCGAGGTCAGCCACTCGCCGAGGTCGAGGCGGGTCAGCCGGCGTTCCTTCTCGGCGGGGATCTCGCGCATGAAATGTGGAGCGCCCGGCGTCACCACCTCACCATTCTCATCCTGCCAGTTGCCCCGCGGCAGGACGCGGATGGGTATGGGCTGCCAAGCCTCGGTCACCGTGGTCATGGCCTTGCCGTCACGGCACTCGTCGATCTCGCGCTCGAGCTGCACCACCTGCGCATACGCTGCGGCGTCGCCCGCGCCGCTCAGCAGCCAGGCCTCATCGCTGCGCGGGTCGTTGCCGCTGCCACGCAAGGCGGTCAGGAGCTCGGCGGGAAATACCGGCTGGCTCAACTGGGCGGGCACCAGGGGAGACCCCGCCACCGTGAAACGGGCGAGTTCGTTCTTCTCCAGCGTGAGCTCCACGGCGTCGCCGGCAGCGATGACCAGCGGTCGATCGAGCACCCACACGCCGGTGGCCGGTGTGCGGGCCTGCTCCGCGCTCAGGCTCCAGCCCCGCTGGATGCCGATGAGCTCGGCTCCACCGGCGTATTTCACGCGTTTGGAGGTCGCGTCCGCACGGCGGATACCCAGGTTGGCGCCTTTCTTGTCACCGGCAGGGCGGGCGGCGAGACGCAGTTCGACGTGGCCGCCCTTCTCGCTCAGCAGCGCCCCGTTCTTCCCTGGTGCCAGTTGCAGGCGGATGCTGGCGATGATGCCCACGCTCGGGGTCAGGCGCACGACGACCTTCTCGTCCTTCTTGGCGGTGACGGTGATCACGCCATCGGCTTCGACGGTGTAGCTGGCCTTGGCGTCTGGCGCCGGCGACGTTGGCGACAGCGGCGCCCAGCCATCCCGGTTGGTCGCGAGGAAGGCGGCGAGCTCGGCCCGCCATGCCGTCCGCGCCTTGCCGTCGGCGGCGGTCGCGGCCTTGGCGATCACCTGCGCCCGTTGCCCGCGCAAGCGCTCGCTACGCGCCTGCAGGTAGGGGCTCGCCACCGCGATCTCAGGTGGGAACGGATAGTCGTTGTTGTAGCCGGCCAGTTCCGGGTTCTTGGTGTAGCCATAATCGGCGTACACGCCCCACTGCCGCACGTCGGCGAAGAATGCGCCGAAGCGGTAGAAATCCTTGATGCCCCACGGGTCGTACTTGTGGTCGTGGCATTCGCAGCAGGCCAGGGTCGAGCCCAGCCAGGCACCGCCGAGGGTGCGCACGCGGTCGGCGGTGTACTTGGCGAGGTATTCCTTGGGCTGGGCGCCGCCCTCGCGCGTCATCATGTTCAGGCGGTTGAAACCCGAGGCGGTGCGCGTCGCGTCGTTCGCGCCCGGCACCAGGTCACCGGCCAGCTGCTCGATGGTGAAACGGTCGAAGGGCAGATTGCGGTTGAAGGCGTCGATCACCCAGTCGCGGTAGGGGAAGTTGTTCTGATTCTGGTCGCCATGGAAGCCGACGGTGTCGGCGAACCGCACGGCATCGAGCCACGGCACCGCCATGCGTTCGCCATAATGCGGCGAGGCGAGCAGGCGGGCGACCTGTTTGGCGAAGGCGTCGGGCGCGCGGTCGGCGCTGAAGACGGCGAGTTCGGTCGGCGTCGGTGGCAGGCCGATGAGATCGAGACTGAGGCGGCGCAACAAGGTGGCGCGATCGGCCTCCGCGGAAGGCGCGATCTGTTCGGCATCCAGGCGCGCGCGGATGAAGGTGTCGATGGGATTGGCCGCCCACGTGCGATCGGTGACCGTGGGCAAGGCGGGGCGTTGGGGCGCGATGTACGCCCAATGCGGTTCATAGGTCGCACCTTCGCTGATCCAGCGCTCGAGGATCTTGCGCTGCTCGGCGGTGAGCTGGCGCACCGCATCCTTGGGTGGCATGACGTCGTCGGGATCGGTGGCGTGCAGGCGCTTGACCAGTTCGCTCTCGGCGGGCTTCCCTGGGACGAAGGCCTCCTTCGCGAGGGCCGCCTCGCGGTCATCCAGCCGCAGCTTACCCTTGCGATTGCCCTTGTCCGGACCGTGGCATTTGAAGCAGGTGTCGGACAGGATCGGGCGCACGTCGCGGTTGTATGACAGCTTGTCGGCAGCCGGCGCCACGCTGATGAGGCAGGTGAAGACGAGCGGCAGAATGAGGCGAGGCGGCAAGCGCATGGGCAGTTCCGATCCGATGGGTCACCACAGGGATGTCGTTCGCACGCGCGTGTGCAATCGCATCCTGGGCCAGCGATTACAGCGCACTGAGCCGGTTGTTGAGCAGTAGGCCGTCGGCCATCACGATCTGCGCGGATCGCACGCGCGTTGAGCGATCCGCGCAGGATTTTTTCCGATGAAAACCGTGCTGCTGGTGAAGGGGCGTGTCCGGCTCCCCACCGGATAGGCGCACACGACTCCGCTGAAAGGACGAGCGCCAAGCTGACATGGCGGGCGCCGCCACTCCCGTGGCCGTGGGCCAGACGCCCGGTGATTGTTCGGGATCAAGCGCGGAGGAAGTTTCCCAGCAGCTGCAGGCCGGCCTCGCCGCTCTTTTCGGGATGGAATTGCACCGCCGCCAGCGGGCCGCGGCGGACGGCGGCGCAGAAACGCCCACCGTGGTCGGCGCTCCCCAGTGGGGCGACACTGGCGCCGGGTGCGCAGAAGTAGCTGTGCACGAAATAGAACGGGGTGTCGTTGGCGATGCCCTGCCACAACGGATCGGCCTGGTGCCAGTGCACCGGGTTCCAACCCATGTGCGGCACCTTGTGGGTGCGATCGCGGAGGGCGAAGCGGCGTACGGCTCCGGGAATGACATCCAGACAGGGCACGCCGCCGTCCTCCTCGCTGCTGGCGAATAGCAGCTGCATGCCGACGCAGATGCACAGCAGCGGCTTGTCAGCCGTGATCACCTGCGCCAAGGCGTGGTCGAGGCGGGCGGCGCGCAGGTTGGCCATGCAGCTGCCGGCGGCGCCGACCCCAGGGAAGATGACCTTGTCAGCGGCAGCGATGACGGCCGGATCGGCGGTGATGTCCGCGGCCTGACCGATGTGCGCCAGGGCCCGTTGCACCGAGGTGAGATTGCCGGCCTGATAGTCGATGATCGCAACGCGCATGGGAGGCGCAGCCTAGTTCGGACCTCGGGGTCGCAATGTCCGATGTCCGATTGAAACGTCCGATGTCCGATGTCCGATGCCTCGTGGTCGACGCGACATCGGGCATCCGACAGGGAAGCCTATTTCGTGGCCCTCATATCAATCGTCACGCTCGGTTCATTGGCATAGGCCACCCACCGGCGTTCGATCGCTGCCGCATCCGGTTCGCCGTCGGCGACGACCAGACGGTAGCGGCTGATCAGCGGTTCGTCCGGCGCGATGCGCCAGTCGCCGAGCTGGGAGGGAGCGAAACAGAGGAAGGGTTCGTTGGGATGTATGCGCAGCGGCTGGGGCGCCCGGACATTGCTCGGATGGCCGAGGACGACGATGCCGGCAGTCTCCCCATCGACCGTCCCACCCATCCAACACCAGCGGCCGCGGGTGGTGTTACCGTCGGCGCGGGTCTTGCGCTCGCTGCTGAGGAAACGCGCGTGGGCCGCGCCATCCCAGCCATGGTTGCCGCGTACACCCAGTCCACCGTAGTGGTAGGTCGGCAACTGCAGCGGCTGCGACGTCACGCACTGCTGCACCACGGTCAGGTCGACGATCAGCACCGGGTCACCAGGCAGCGGCGCGCGCAGAAGCACCTGCATGCGCTCACCCAGCGCCGCCTCTGGCGGCACGGCGGTGAGGTCGTCGTAGCGGTTGCGCGCAGTCCAACCGGCCCAGGCGCCGGCGCACCACGCGGCGGTGGTCTGCTCGTTCTGCACGCCACCTGTACCGGCACCCATGTTCCAGAAGTCGGGGTGTCGGCCGGCGAACCGGGTCTTGGTCCAGGCGAACCACACGCCGTGGTGATGCCGGTGCTTGTCCGGCATGTCGTCGGTCACCAGCCGCCCGGCCGGCGTCAGCAGCCGGGCGAGATAACCGCCACGGCGGAACTTCTCGTCGTAGCCGGCGGGCAGGACGCCGCGACCACCCTGCCAGCTCGCGAGTTCCTTGCCGGCGAGGGAGAAGCGCTGGCGCTCATCAGCATCGGCCTCGACCGCGATGAGCGGTGTGCTCGCACCACCGGTGGCGAGGGTGAAGCGCTGAATGCCGGTCAAACCCGGGAGGAGGGTCCGTCCCACGCCGTCGCCGCAGCGGGCGATCGGGAAGTGGGTGCCGTCCGCGGCCACCAGGACCCATTCACCGGCAGGCAGCACGGGCAGGGTCACGGCGCCATCAGTGGCGGGTGACGCGCCGAGGTCGATGACCACGGTGGGATCGGCGGCGATCACGTCGATCACAGCGGCATTCACCAGCAGGAGCGCAGCGGACCACCAGGAGAAGAGGGGCATGGGAGGCCTCCGCGCGGCAGCCTACGCACGCGAACCCGCCCGCCAGCCGCTGACGGATCCGCGCAGGCTTTTTGCGCCTCACCAGGCGGCCACGGTGGTTCTGCGCTCGACCGCAGGCGCGGCCAGAGGCATCATCCCCACGGTCGCTGGGCCGGATCAGGCCCGCGGAATCGGAGGCCCCATGCGCCATCTCGTCCTGCTGTTGATTGCTGCTGCGTTGGCTGCCGGTGAGGCCAGACATCCGCCTCAGGGCCAAGCCATGCCGTTCGGTCCGCTGGTGCACTATTTCGTCGAGCTGCCGGCCGCCGGCGTCCAGCCCAAGCAGACCGTCACCAAGGCCATCGCCGTGCGCCTGTCGGACACCGCGGCGATGGTGTTCGATAGCGAGACCCTGCGTTACGCGGCGACCTGGACCGGTGGTTATGTCGACATGACCGCCACCAACGTGACGCGTTGGGTCCAGGGATCGGGGGGAGCGAAAGTGCTCGGCACCATCGTCGCCGGAACCGCCATGGGCCCTGGGATCGCCGCTCCCGCGGCGACGACGATGGGCGCAGATCCGCGGCTGCAGGGCGTCGGCGAACTGCCGTCGGCCTGGGGCGCCTATCTCGGACTCTACCGCCATGGCGACCAGGTGGTGTTCCACTATCGCATCGGTGAACGCGCCAACGCCTGCGAGGTGTTCGATGCGCCGTCAGCACTGACCACCGCCGGCATCACGGTGTTCACCCGCACGCTGCACGTCAGCGCCAGCAGCGCCGCGATCACCCTGCTGGTCACCGAGGTGGCGGATGCGCGCGGCGCAGTGGCTGCGGACGGTGTCGCTCCGCTGGCCTTCACCGGCGAGGCGGACGGTGTTGCGGCTGGAACCGTGGCCTGGCTCGATCAGGCGCTCGTCGCCGATCAGCGCACCGCCGTGCGGGTGCTCGGGGCACCGGCGCAGGCCCGGCTGCTGGTGCGTGGTGGACGCATCGAGCTGCGGCTTCCCGCACATCGGGAACCGCTGCGCCTGACCATCGCCATGACCACCGGTGCGGATGCCGCCGTCATCGGCAGCGCGCTGGCCGCCGTTCCCGCGCCCGCGGATGCCAGCGCGTGGTGCCGGGGTGGAGCGGCGCGCTGGCCGGTCCAGACCACGGTGGGGACGCGTGGGGCGGATCAGGGCGCGTATACGATCGACACCCTCGCCCTGCCCAGCGACAACCCCTGGAAATCGTGGATCCGTCCGACCGCCCACGACTTCTTCGCCGATGGGCGGCTGGCCCTCGCCACCATGGCGGGTGATGTGTGGATCGCTTCCGGCATCGATGAAGCACTGGGCACCATCACCTGGAAACGTTTCGCCAGCGGACTGTTCGAGCCGCTCGGGCTGAAGGTGGTGGACGGAAAAATCCACGTCTGCTGTCGCGATGCGTTGGTCAGGCTCGATGACCTGAACGCCGATGGCGAGGCGGATGCCTATGTCGCCCTCAATCGCGACATCCCGGTCTATGCCAAGTACAACGACTTCACCATGGACCTCGCCACCGACCGCGCGGGCGACTTCTACCTCGGCAAAGGTGGGCATGGCAATCCGGTCGGCTTCCCGAAGCACGCGGCGATGATCCGGATCGCCAAGGATGGCAGCCGCTGCGAGGAGATCGCCACCGGCTTGCGCGTGCCCAGCGGCCTGGGCATGGGCCCGGGAGATCTGCTGACCTGCGCCGACAATCAGGGCAATTGGGTGCCCGTCTGCCGACTCAATGTGATCAAACCGGGCCGATGGTATGGCTACGTCGGCAGCCCGCAGTTTTACGGCAAGAACGAACCGGCCCATCCCGCGGCCTATGAGCCGCCGCTGTGCTGGATCCCGATGGCAGCCGACAACTGCCCAGGTTCGCAGGTGTGGGCGGGTAAGCAGTGGGGCCCGTTATCCGGTGCCATGCTGCACCTGAGTTATGGCCAGAGCACGGTGCTGGCGGTGCTGCACGAGGATGTCGGCGGCGTGGCGCAAGGCGGTGTGGTCACCATGCCCCTGCGTTTCGCCAGCGGCATCATGCGCGCGCGCGTCAGTCCCAAGGATGGCCACCTCTACCTCAGCGGTCTCAAGGGCTGGCAGACCAATGCCGGCAGCGATGGCTGTCTGCAGCGCATGCGCTGGAACGGCAAGGATGCCGCCTTGCCCATCGGCCTGACGGTCAGGAAGGGTGAGGTGCGTCTGCGCTTCAGTGCGGCTCTCGACCCTGACACGGTGAATGCCGACAGCGTCACGGCCCAGCGCTGGAACTACGCCTGGACCGGCGCCTACGGCTCGCCCGACGTGTCGGTCGCCGATCCCCAGCAGAAGGTCCGTGACCCCGTCGCCATCAGCGGCGTGCGCCTGGAAACCGACGGCTGCACGGTGGTGATCAGCATCCCCGACCTGAAGCCAGTGATGCAGCAGGCCATCATCATGAAGTTCGCCGACGTCGGTGGCGAGGCGGTGACGTTCACGCTGTACCAGACCATCAACGTGGTGCCGTGAAGCGGCGTTGGACTACTTCTTCGCCGGGGGTGCCGGCTTCGGCGCGTCCTTCTTGACCTCGGCCTTCTTGGGATCCTCTTTTTTCGGCTCGTCCTTCTTCTTCTCGTCCTTCGGCTTGGGCGCGTCCGGATCGACGCCGAAGGAGGTCAGCAGGGCCTTGGCCAATTCGACGTTGGGATTCCGTGGCGGGCCGTCGGCGGCGGCGGTGACCACCAGGCGGGCGGCGCGTTCGGTCTCCTTGACGAAAGCGGCCTTGCGCTCGTCCTTCATCGCTTCGGAGTTGGATTTGATCGCTTGTGCGGCCTCCCATAGCAGGCGGCCTGCGTTATAACGTGCTTCGCACTTCTGGTCGGGCGAGCCATAGGGGAGCACGTCGAGTTTGAGCAGTTCGATCAACGCAGCGTCCTTGTCGTTCTCCATCAAGGTCAGGCCGAGTCCGAGCGAGATCTGCGCCTGGCGAGCCGGATCGTCGGCCAGGCCATTGAGGATTTCACGATAGATGCCGGCAGACTCCTTGCCCTTCTTGAAAGCCTGGCGCAGCGATTCGGCACAGAAGAGTTTGAAATGGAACCACACTTCCGGCTCGTCGAAAGAGCGCAGGGTGGCCTTCTTCATGAACTCGGTGAACTTGGCGAGATTGCCTTCGGCGGCGAACTTGGCGGAGCGGATGGCATTCGCGCGCGCCTCGGCGGCGCTCAGTCCTTCCTTCTTGCCGAGTTCCTCCAGTTCGGCAGCGATCTTGTCGGCGGAGGGATTCTTGGCCTGGGCATAGGCCATGCCGAGGTGGTATTTGGCGTCCAGCCACAGCCGATGGGCGAGGATCTTCTTGCCCGCATCGCCGCCATACCCATCGACCACTACGGCGAAGGCCTTGGCCGCTTCGCCGTATTTGCGGGCCAGTTCCCAGCATTCGCCCTCGGCGATGGAACCGTAGACCTTCTCCCATTCGCGCGTGCCGCTGGTGGCGAGCTGATTGAAGAACTCGGCCGCGGCTTCGTAGTTGCCGGCATCGCGTTCGTCCTGGCCCTTGGCCCAGGCGCCGCCGTCCATGCCGACGTAGGTGATGGTCGCCAACTCGTTGAGCTTGACCGCCTGGGCCTTGCCCGCCGGGACGTCGCTGCTGGGTTTGAGCGTGCGGTACCAGATGCCGGCGGTGTTCTCGGTCTCGATGTAGCCGGCTATCCGGGTGCCATTCTTGCGCATGATCTGGTCGCGGTCTTCGCCCGCCTGGAGCGCGGCGTTGCCCACCGCGAAGCCGGCGATGAGCATGAGGACGGCGAGAGGGAAGCGGACGATCATGGTGTCTCCGGAGGCGCGAAAGAAGCGGGACGGGAGCCGGCTCAGAGGCTGGAAAGGTAGGAGCGGTATTCTTTGTGGATGACATCGGACAGCTTGGCGTCCTTGTCGATACGGCTGATCAGTTCACGCGCCAGCTTGGTGGCGGCGGCCTGGGTCTCGGCATCGCCGCCGAGCAGGGCGGCGATGGCGACCTGGTCGAAGGCGGCGAGATTGTTGTCGGTATCGTTGGGTTTCGCCAGCAGACGGGCGTGGTGCAGGCGCGCCCGCGCCTGCGCTTCGCTGGTGATGGGCGCGAGATAGGTCTTCTTCAGCGCGCCGATACATTCCGCGGTCTTGCCATCGGCCTCCAGGTCGCTGGCGACGGCCAGGGCGACCTGGCCAAAAGCGTCGGCATCGGTGTCCGGCTTGAGCTTGGCCCAATACGGCGTCAGCAGCGCGACCGCATCGGCGAATTTCTTCTGCGCGACCAACACGCTGCGCTGACCGAGATGGCCTTCGACTTCGGCGGTCGGTCCCCACTTGGCGCCCTGCGCGGTCATCTCCTTGTAATCCGTCAAGGCGCTGACGTGGTCGCCGGCCGCCAGGGCCAGGCGCGCGCGCAACGAGACCACCTCGGCCATGTGCACATTCTTGGGGAAGCGGGTGAGGTATTCCTTTTGCACGGCGATGGCATCAGTGGCCTTGTTGGCGCGTGCCAGGCATTCGGCGGCACGGCGGTAGGAATGCTCAACCTCCCAATTCCACTTGGCGGTGGTGGTGGCTTTCTTGTAGCTCTCGGCGGCCTTGTCCCAGTCGCTGCTGGCGTACTGCACGTCCGCCTTCATGACGTTGACGTCGTTGTTGCCGAGATAGATGACCTTGAGGTAGGCCCCAGGCTTGCGCGTGGTCGCCAGACGGTTCGGTGATTTCCAGTCGCCGAGATAGAACACCACCCCCTCGGTGGTTTCGCTTTCGACCCAGGCGCTTTCGATCTGCTTCTCCACCGTCGAGACCGTGGCGGGCGCCGGTTCCATGGTCACCGCCTGGGCGGCGGCGACGAAGGCCAGCAGGGTGATGATGCGGCCACGGGTGGTGAGGGTGTTCATGGGGGCGATCCTCGTCTTCACGGTGCGGTCGGGGTGGCTGCAGCCGGGGCAGCGGGGGCGGGCGTCGTGCCGGCGGGCGTCGCGGGTGTTGCGCCGGCGGGTTTGGGCGCTTCGGGTTCCTCGCGTGATTCAATCGGCCTGGGCGGCGCGGATTTGACCGGTGCCGGGGTGCTGCCGTCACCGGCGATGATCGACACCACCTCGTCGTCATCGGGGGTGGTCATCGGCTTGGCGATGAAGGCGGGAGCATCGATGTCGCAGAACACCGCCGTCGCTTCGCCATTCACGGCGACGTCCGCCACCTTGAAGGCGGGCTTTTCGGTGACGCCCTGCTTCTCGTAGAGACCGAGGAAGCGTTTGGCGAGCTGGACGGACAGGGCATTCATCGGCCGGCGCGCCCGTTTGTCGTCACCCCATTTGGGTGGGGCGATGAGATCGCGCGACAGGTCGCTGCGGTTGCGGCGCATGAACGACAGGGTGTCGTTCACCACCTTGGGCTCGGCGAGCATGATGGAGAACTCCATCACCAGGGTGTAGGCCTCCCAATAGCCGATCTTGTTCGGCGTTCCCGCGGTGAGATCGCGGATTCCAGCAGCCACCCGCCGGGCTTTATCGAGCTCATCCTTCGGCGGCATCGGATTGCCCTTGAGTGCCGCGTTGTAGGTCACCAGCACCAGCGCCATCTGGTTGCTGGGATCGAGCGGATCCTGCTTGTAGAGGTAGTCGAGCAGCGGCAGGGCTTTTTCGAACTGATCGCTTTCGCGGTAGTAGGTCGCCAGGCGGCTGATCGCGGTGTTCTGGTTGGACATCGCCGTGATCACGCGGGTGAAGGCGTCGACCGCCTCCTCGATCTGCTTGAATTGCGCCGGCGCGACCACCGCCTTGTTGGTCGCCATCAATTTGCGGAAGTCGCCGATCTTCTCCAGGGTCTTGCCATAGTTGGCGCGTTGACGCGTCGGCCAATTGTCCCTGGGCAGGTTCTCGTAGGCCTGCTTGTCCTCGGGTGAGTCCCACGACAGGTCGACGATCTCCTCCCACGCTTTGCGGAACTCGCCGCGGGCGGTGACGACCGCACTGTACTTCTCGGCGAAGCCCTTGGCGTCGGCGCGGAAGGCGGTGAGGTCGGGATCCTTGTCATTCAGGCTGATGAAGCGGGCGAACTGCTTGGCCGCGCGTGGCTTCTCATCGACGTCCCAGAGGGTGCGGGCGATGAACAGGATGTTCGCGGGCGGAGTCTTGTCGTCGATCGTCGGTTCGTAGAGGTCAGCGAAGGCGCGGTTGGCGACCTCGGCCATGGCCAGCAATTCAGGGCTGGCGTTGCCGGCCTGTTGCAGCCGCGCGATCATCGTCACCGAGCGGTTGAAGACGATCGCCAGCATCTGGCAGGCGGCATCAAGGGTGGCGTCGACGTTGCGATTGCGCAGCTTGCGCACTCCACGCTCGAGATTGTGGTACACCGTCTCATAGGTCTTGAGGGCCGCGAGCAGGGCCGCGGGATCCTTGGCCAGGATCTCCTTGCTGCGCGATTCATGCCACTCGAGCGTCGCCTTGGCCAGTTGGCGCAACATGCGCGCGGCGAGGGTGTCCTCGCTGGGAAGGTTCTTCACCGCATCGGCGTCGATGCGCTTGATGACGTCCTCGAATTTGCCGTTGGCGATGAGGTTCTCGACCTCGCTGCTCTTGATGGTGGTGCGCGCTTTGTCGAGTTCCTGACGGCGGGCGTCGGTCACGCCGGGCTTGGCGAGTTCCTCCTCGATGCGTTTGCCCATCGCCTGGTTGTCCTTGAGCAACTGGGCGGAGAGCTGCTCGATCTTGACCTTGTCGCCGCCCTTGCCGAGCTTGTCCATCCACTGGGTGATGGCCGAATTCTTGATGGTGAAGACCCACAGGTAACTGGCGGGGTATTCCTTCAGGAACGCATCCGCTTCACGCAGGACGCCCTCATAATCGCCTTCCTGCAGTTTGCTGAACATCTGCAGGCGGAGCAGATTTTCGCCGACGGCCTCGGGGTCGATGGCTTTGAGCAGTTCGATCGCCTGGCCGTAGAGCGACTGGGTGTTGGGATCACGGGATTTGAGCTGGTTGGCGTAGCTCATGCCGTCGTTGCCCACCCGCAGGGGCGTCAGGCGCGTTTCGTCCCAGACGGCCTTGCCCTCGGCATTGATCTTCTGCCAGGGATTGGGCTTCTTCTGGTCGGCGTACCATTTGATCTTGGCCGCGAGCGCCCGCGCGCCGTCCTGCGCTGCGACCACCGCCTGGTGGCGCAGCTCCATCTTGTAGAGCGAGTAGGCGTAGAGCTGGTAGACCTGCGGTGCGAACTCGACGTAGCCTTTTTCGTCGACCAGGCCGCTGTTGAGGCCGAGCACGCCGTTGCGCATGGCGACGGCCGCATTCAGGTAGTTGGAGCGGGCAGTGATGGGGTCGGCGGTGGCGTTGGCCTCGTTCATGAAGGCGCGCGCGATGAGGATGGATTTCTCAGGATCCATCGCCAGCGGCCGCTCGGACCAGCCGTTGCCGCTCTTGACGGTGCCCATGGCCGCCATCCAGGTTTTGGCGTAGTGGCTGTAGGGATTCGACTTCGCACCGGAGAGTTCAGCCAGCAGACCGCTGGCGCCGTTGCTGTCGCCCTTGGCCTGCAGCAGGCGGGCGGCGACGATGTAGAGCCGGCCGAGCTCCGCCGCCAGGCGAGGCGACGCCTGGGTCAGGCGCATCTGGTCCTCGAGCTTGGCTCGATTGAGGAAATCCTGCCACAGCGTCGTGCCGCGATTGAATGAGCGCGTGGTGCCCACCGTCAGGCGATAACGCAGCAGGCTGTCCCAGGCGTTGAGCTTGAGGCGGTAGGCCTCGATCTTGGTGCCGGCGTCCTTCAGTTCCTTGACGTTGAAATCGGCCACCGCCTGGAGGATGCCTTCGACCTCGTCATCTTTGGCGGTTTTGGATCCCGCGAGCGCCGCATCACCGAGCAGCGTGCCGCAGTTCAGGCGGATGAAGGGGTTGAATTCACCCCATTCGAAATCCCAGGTGTTCAGCAGTTCGGCCCAGGTCTTCTTTTCGAGCTCCGGCCGTTCCGTGGTGAACATCTGCTTGAGTTGGGCTTTGACCGGTGCGGTATCGATGCCGAAGTCCTGGCCGCGATTGGCGCCATCGCGCAACGCGATCATGGCGGTGAACAGCGGGCGCAACGCTTCGAGGCGGATCTCGACGGCCTGATTGACCGCCGCCTGGAATTCCTTGCCACCTTCCGGGAGATCCCAGATCTTGTCGTCGGCAGCCTTGTTGGCCTTCACCTTCTCGATGCCGGCCTTGAAATCCTCCTCCGCCTGTTTGCCCAGGGTATCGAGCAGACGCGCCAGGATCTGGGTCTTCTCCGTCGCCAACGGCACCAGCGGGGGTGGCGAGTCGGTGTGCATGATGCGGCGGATCTCATTGACCATGCGCGTCGAACTGCCGCCGCCGCCGGAGAAGATCTGCTTGGCGATTCCGGAAAGCTTGTTGCCTTTGAGGGCGGGCTCGAGTTCGGCGCGCAGGGCCTTCAGCTCGGCTTCATGCTTGGCCTTGTCAGCTTCCGCGAGATCGGCGATGAACTGGTCGAGGTAGGTGTAACGCAGGACCTTGTCGAGATAGGGGTCGCTGGCCGGGTAACCGGCCTCTTTGAATTCCTTGAGCTGGCGATCAGCGGGCAGGCGCAGCTTGCTGGTCATCAGCTTGGTCAGCGCGATGGCGTGCTGGTCGCGCTCATCGGCGCTGGCGGCGAACAGCGGCGCCATTCCGCCGGCACCGAGGACCAGGGAGAACAAGGTCGGCGAGAGGTATTTGAGCATGGCGGATCCTCACGGGGGCGAACGCCGGTCAGCAGCCATGGTTCGGGCAGCGTCCGGGGGGCTGGACCATAACCACCACCCTGCTGCCCGCGTCCACAACCACCCGGTGGCCCATGGGCGGTGTAACATACTCTCACGGTGCGCCCGCCGATTCGGATGACTGCGGAGGGGTGGCTGACCGTTGCACTGATCCTGTCGGTCGACGGCGACGGCTCCATTCGGACTCGCGCGGTCTCATCCGGTCATCGTTCGGGGAGGGCGGTCAAACCGCAGAGGGCGCTCACGGGGAGGGGATCCACCGCAAAGGCGCGAAGGCAGTGATCCCAAACGCAGAGGCGAGCATTCGGGATTCTCCGTTCTCCTTTGCGCCCTTGGCGGCTTTGCAGTGAACAGGCTCCTCCACCCGCGCACGCCTCCGCTACAAACGGGGTGGATCATGTAGCCAGCTCTTACTCCACCTGCAGTGCAGGCTGCCAGGTCATGATCTGGACGCGCCCGCTCTGCACTGCTTGCAGCCACAGGCGCAGCTCCTTCGGCAAGCCCTGGACCAATGCTGGGAGGAGCCCACTGCTGATGCCGCCGAGTCCGAGCCGGGCCGCGAGGCCGCCGGCCTCCGGGAGCCGCTCCAATGGCAAAGGGTCCATGATGCCGGCCATCTCGCGTGCTCGCAGTACCGCCGCCGGCAGGTCACCCAGGCGGTCGGCCAGACCGTTGGCGATGGCCTCGTCGCCGCTGAACACCCGCCCGCCGGCCAGGACCTGGACCTTGACCGGGTCGAGGCGTCGGCACTCGGCGACCACATCCTGGAAACGCTGATCGACATCCTGCACCACCTGGCGGAAGGCGGCTTCCTTCTCAGGCGTGAAGGCATCGGTGGAGAACAGGCCGGCGCGTGGACCGGTGGTGATGGTATGGCGATGGATCCCCAGCCGCGCGCGTGTGCCTTCCAGGTCGGGAACCATGGCGAAGACGCCGATCGAACCGGTGATGGTGCCGCGATGGACCAGGATCTCGCGAGCGGCGCAGCCGATGTAATAGCCGCCGGAGGCGCATACCGCGTCGTAGAGCGCGATCACCGGCTTGGCGACCGCCAAGCGGCGCAATGCGTGGTAGATGCGGTCGCTGGCGCCGGCGCTGCCGCCGCCGGAATTGATGCGCACCACCACCGCCACCACCGACTGGTCGTTCACCAGGCGGTCGAACAGGCGGGCGGTGTCATTGCCGGCGATGGTATACCCGGGCATCGAGACATCGCCGTCGATGATCGACCCTTCGAGTTCGACCACCGCCACCGCCCGTGCCGGCCGCGTACGGGTCTCACCATTCATCACCTCGCTGAGGAACGCCGCCAGGCCACCGATGGTGGAGAGATCCGGCAGGGCCTTGGTGGTCTTCAGATGTCTCACCGGCGCCGGCTGATCGCGCAGCCAGGTGCCGGGTTCCGCCACCGCGGTGACCAGCCCCAACCGCTTGGCCATCGCCGAGGTCTGGGGTGCCTGGGCGTAGGCCGCCGTGATCGCCTCGGGGCTGAGATCGGGGCGGACCATCAGAGCACGCGAGGCCTGGTCCAAGGCGTCGACCAATCGCCGGTGCTCGGCGATGGCGGTGGCGCTCGGGCGGCTGCTGGTGAAGGGTTCGGGCGCGGTCTTAGCGGCGCCGCTGGTGACGGCGTGGAATTTGATGCCCAGCAGGTTGAGGGCGTCGCCATAGTAGTCGGTCGACAGCGCCAGGCCGTCGACATTGAGCATGCCGGCCTCGACCATCACGACCTCGTCGCAGGCCGCGGCCATCGCCATCACCGCGTCGGAGGCGTTGTCGATCAGGCAGGCGACGGACTTGCCCGCTGGGCGCGCGCGCAGCACGGCGGCCAGTTCCTCGGCCGCGGCCAGGCCGGGGTGGAACTCGATGGAACAATCGAGCACCACCCGCCGCTCGGGTTCAGCCAGGGCGCGCTTCAGGTAGCTGGTGGCGTCATGCAGGCTCATACCGCTGTCGCCGAACAGGAACCCACCCCCTGGGCGCAGCGGCAGGGACCCGGAGAGCGTCAGCACCAGCGTGCCTTCGCGCAGCCCGGGTGCCGCCCGGGTGGTCGCGGCGGGCGTCTCCACCTCGGCGGCAGGCGCGACCAGGATGGCGGCAAAAGACAGCAGCAGGAGCAGGGCGGGTTTCATGGCGCGCACGCTAACAAGCCCGCGCGGGTGCGCGACGGGTGCGGGCGGTGGTCCCCGCACGGCGGCCGGGGGTGCATCGCAAGCTCGGGCGATGACACCTTGAGGCGGCTGGAATGCGGCGATTTCCCACGAAATTTGCGGTTTCGCCGGCCGTATCACCAAGCATTGACTAGCCCGTGCCCACCCTACGGTGTCCCGCCTTGGAGTAGCCGGTGCGCCCAGCAGCACTCATCCAAGATCCGCTCATGTTGAGTCCATCGCCTCAAGCTTCCGCTGTCGGGAGCCGCCGAGCGCTTTGTGGCTGGTGGGGCTGGCGTCGCGCTACGCCAGGAGTCCATTCATGACCCTCGTCCTCATCCCCGCCCGGCGGGCCTCCACCCGGTTGCCGGAGAAGCTGTTGTTGGCTGAAAGCGGCCGGCCGTTGCTCGCCCACGCCTGCACGCGGGCGGCCTTGGCCTTCGGGCCGCAGGCGGTGACGGTGTGCGCCGATGATCAGACGCTGGTCGCCGCCGCCCGTGCCGCCGGAGTCGATGCGGTGATGACGCGCGTCGATCACCCGTCCGGCACCGATCGCATCGCCGAGGTCGCCGCCGCCCGCAGCGACGCCATCGTGGTCAACGTCCAGGGCGATGAACCGGAGATGGATCCCGAGCACATCCGTCTGGTGGCCGCCCTGCTCGAGCGCCACCCGTGGGCCGGCATGGCGACGCTGTGCGTCGCGGGCGGGGAAGCCGAGCAGCGTAACCCCAACCAGGTCAAAGTGGTCCTGGGTCATGGCGACCGGGCGCTGTGGTTCACCCGCAGTCCGGCGGTCTTCGATCGCGATGCCGGTGCGCCGGCGGCGGCCTGCCATCGCCACCTGGGCATCTATGCCTACCGGCGCGAGGTGCTGCTCGGTTACGGCCGCCTGCCGACCAGCCGGCTGGAACAGGTGGAGAAACTCGAACAGCTGCGCGCGCTCGAGGCCGGCATCGGTATCGCCTGCGGCGTGGTCGCCCAGGCCATGCCCGGCATCGACGTGCGCTCAGACTATGACGCTTTTCTTGGGCGCTGGCACCCCTCCATCGGAGCATTCCATGTCTAACTCGACGCCCAAACGCGACGGTCCCACCCGCCACATCTTCATCACCGGCGGCGTGGTCAGCTCGCTCGGCAAGGGCATCGCCGCGGCCTCGCTCGGACGTCTGCTGATCAACATGGGCTACCGGGTGCGCATCCAGAAGCTCGATCCCTATCTCAACGTCGACCCCGGGACGATGAACCCCTTCCAGCACGGCGAGGTCTACGTCACCGATGATGGCGCCGAGACCGACCTCGATCTCGGGCACTACGAACGCTTCCTCAGTGTGCCGTGTTCGAAGAACTCGACCGTCACCAGCGGCAGGATCTACCAGTCGGTGATCCACAAGGAGCGCGCCGGAAAATACAACGGCGGCACCGTCCAGGTGGTTCCGCACGTCACCGACGAGATCAAGAGCACCATCCGTTCGCTGGCCGGACCCGACATCGACGTGGTCATCAGCGAGGTCGGCGGCACCGTCGGCGACATCGAAGGCCTGCCGTTCATGGAGGCGGTGCGCCAGATGCGCCACGAGGTCGGTCGCGACAACGTGGTCTTCATCCACCTGGTCTACATCCCCTTCATCAAGGCCGCGGGCGAGATCAAGACCAAGCCGGCGCAGCACAGCGTGCAGAAGTTGCGCGAGATCGGCATCGTCCCCGACTTCCTGATGTGCCGGGCCGAGAAGTCGCTGTCGAAGAGCGTGAAGGAGAAGCTGTCGCTGTTCTGCAATGTCGACCAGGACAAGGTCATCGACCTGCCGGACGTGCCCAGCACCATCTACGAGGTGCCGCAGGTGCTCGAGAAGCAGCAGGTGCATAACCTGGTGTGCAAGCGTCTGGGGCTGGCCGTGCGCGACTGCGACATGAAGGCCTGGGATCTGATGGTGAACCACATCAGGAAACCCAAGGACACCGTCACCATCGCCATGGTCGGCAAGTACATCGACCATCAGGACGCCTACAAATCGGTGACCGAATCGGTCGATCACGCGGCCTATAGCCACCTGCTCAAAGCCAACATCGTACGCATCGAATCCGAATCGCTGGAGAAGGACGAGCACTGGCAGGACAAGTTCAAGGGCATCGACGGCATCCTCGTCCCCGGCGGCTTCGGCAAACGCGGCTTCGAGGGCAAGCTGCGCGCCATCCGCTTCGCGCGTGAGACCGGTCTGCCCTACCTGGGGCTGTGCCTGGGCATGCAGGCCGCATGCATCGAATTCGCACGCAATGTCCTCGACCTGCCGGAGGCCAACTCCACCGAGATGAACGAGAAGACGCCCGACCCGCTGATCGTGGTGATGGAGTCGCAGAAGGACATCGTCGCCGCCGGCAACCTGGGCGGCACCATGCGCCTGGGCACCTACCCGTGCACGCTGCCGAAGAAGAGCAGCCGCACCACCAAGCTCTACGGCGGCGCCGAGGTGGTGCAGGAACGCCATCGTCACCGCTACGAGTTCAACAACGCCTACCGCGCGCAGTTTGAGGCCGCGGGCATGCAGTTCACCGGGCTCTACATCCCCGATCCCAGCCGGCCGGAGGCGTCGCTGGTGGAGATCATCGAGCTGAAGAACCATCCCTTCTTCCTCGCCACCCAGGCCCATCCGGAGTTCAAGTCGAGCCCGGTCCAGCCCCATCCCCTGTTCCGAGGTTTCCTGGGCGCGGCCTACAAGCACAAGACCAAGGGCGACGCCGAGGGCGAGGCGCAGGCGGCCGAAGGGTGACGCCGGCAGGCGGGCGGCGCACACGCGCAGCGTTGCGCACCGCCTCGTCGGTTCCCTCGCCCAGCGTCGCCCATGCACTGCCGCGGTGGGAGGCGGGCATGGATCTGCTACGTGGTCTGTTGCTGATGCTGGTGCTGTGCGCATCTCTGCCGCGATCACTGGCGGAGGAGGCGGAGAAGGCGGTCAGACACTCCCTACCGCAGGCCACTGCCCATCTGATCGAAGCACAGGCGCAGGTGCAGAGCGCGTGTGCGAGCGCCGGCGTGACGGTGCCAGGTGGCCTGAGCGATGTCCTCATCGTGCGCCGCACCATCGCCGCCGACTGGCAGCGGCGATTGGACAGCGGAGCGATCGCAGCCGATGACCACGGCCTGGTACGTTTCACCGCCGACCTGGAACGTCTGGTCTCCGGCATGCAGCAGCTCGCCAACCTCGCCCAGCAACTGGGCGACGCGCCGAGGCGTTACCCCCATTGTGTGGCTGAGCCGGCCTTCAAGCGCTACCACGCCCTGGTGGTGGACGCGGTCGATCAGGGCATGCAGGCGATCTCGGCTGGCCGCCTGCGCGAACAGGTCGCGCCAGCCGCCTGGTATCAGCGCCAGGCACGGCATGCCGCGCTGCTGGCGCTGATCGAGGCCGGCCACGTCGCCGCCGAACGGTATACCAGTCTGCCGCGCGATGACCGCTGGCTGGTGGAGTATCGCGAACACCTGCTGCTCACCCGTACCACCCTGGAACAGACCATCGAGACGGTCGACGACGACCGCTCCTACGAACAACAGGAGATCCTCGACGCCTACACCCGCCTTCTCGACGCGCGGGTGCAGAACGCCGAGCGCATCGCCGACTGCGGCCTCGAGGGCGAGGTCCCCGAGGTGATGACATTCAGACGGGCGTGTGAGCTCCAGATCGGGGTGCTCGCTCGCCAGCTCGGCCTGGCCCGCAGTGTGAACGACGATTCCGCCGAGCGGAGCCGGATGGACGCGCGCGAGCACCTCGCCCTGCTCCATGCCGAGCGCCTGAAAACCATGGCCGGGCAGTGGCTGTCGTTCGAAAGCGAACGTCGCGAGCAGGCGCAGGACTTTGCCGAGGTCCTGGACGAGGCTCCAGCAGCCGTGGCGGCGCAGAAACGCGCGCTCCTCGACGGCTTCGCCGTGGCGCAGCGGAGCGCACAGGTGGCTTTCCATCAGGCGCTGGTGGCCGCTGACCTGGCTGCCGCATTGACGGCACAGCAGGCCGTCGAACAGGTGCGCCACCAACGTGAGTGGCAATGGGCGTACTTCGAAGAGGACCTCGCCATCGCGGAACGCGAGAAGATCTGGCGCGCCCATGCCAAGGATCCCGCCGTGGCGGAGCGCCTGCGCCACTGGGACCTGCGCCGCGCGGCGGTCCTGGTCGCCCGGCGTGCAGCCGCGGACGCGGCCGACGCGGCGCTGACCGCCGTGCAGGCCAGCCAGCGCGCGGAGCTCGTCGCCGAAGAAGCGCAAGCCAAAGCCGATGCCCTGGGACTGGCGACGGAGACCGGAGAGAGCGACCTCTCCGACCTGGAGCAGGCGCTCGATGAGATGGTCGACCTGCGCGCGGGCGATGCGGTGAAGTGAGAAAATGACGTGCGACGTGCGACGTACGGAGTGCGGACTTCAACCTCGCACCTCGCACTGCATTTTCTCGAGTGAAAAGCCGCTCAGCGGTCTGACGGCTGCCCAGTGAAACCGAAGGCAGCGGCACGCGCCGGATCCCGCGCGGCCAATTCCGCCAAGCGCGCCTGGGCATCGGGATAATGCATGAACAGGTGCCGCCGATCGAGCGGAGTGATGTGCTCGACCGGCAAGAGGAAGAGTACCGCCGCGACCTTGCCCGGCTGCCAATGCTCCAACGCCGTGAGCAGACGACGGCGATCATGGCCGCTGCTCACCAGCAACTGCTGGACACATTCGGCGCTGCGTTCAGGCAGCGGTAACCACTGCAGCAGGGCTTCCTGGTGGGTGGTGACCAGGGCGGCGAAATCGCGACCGTGGCGCCGACCGAGCAGACGTGCCGCCGCTGTCAGATGCTCCCATTCGGCCTGGCAATCAGCGAGGTCGAGCAGCGCATCATAGATCCGCTCGTCCGGCACCCCGTCGACGAAGCGCTGTGGATCGAGTTGGGCGAGCACCTGCGCCTGGCGCGGATTGCCGCCCGGCAGCTCCTGGCATGGTTGCGCGACCAGCAGGTCGAAGAGCGCCTGCCGTCGCGTGCTGTTGAGCCGGTTGCGGCTGCGCTGGTAATCCAGCCGGCGCAGCAGCACGTCGTTGGGCACCCGCCATTGGACGATCACCTGATGCGCCGCGCCCGCCCACAGGTGATCCTGGATCCGCCGATACCCTGGGTAGGTGCTGAAGATCACCGCCGCGCTCGCCACCACCGCGGTGATCGCCACCAGCGGTCGCCAGCGGTTAGGCACCCGCCGCTGCGACGAGGTGCGGGGGTGGTCGATCCACGCCGCGGCGATCATCATGCCGCCGGCCAGGGCCAACAGCGGAGCCGCCCAGGGGCGGGCGAACAACAATGGTCCGACGAAGAGGAACAGGCTGTTGTGGCAAGCATGAGCGAGGATGCAGCTGCCGATGCCGCCGCCGCGCAGGCGGATGAGGGCCAGCAACAGGCCGAGCGGGATGGCGAACAGCGCCTGGACTTGGGTGCCGTGGGCGGCGGCGAAAGCCAGGGTGGTGATGCTCACGGCCGAGACGGTCGCCATGCGCGTACCGCCCATCCAGGCCCGTAGGAGGTCGAGCAGGCGGCCGCGAAAAAACAGCTCCTCCGCCACCGGCACCAGGGTGGACAGGGTCAGGATGGTGAGCGTGCCCGACCACCAGCCCTGGGCACCGGCGGCGACCGCCTGCATCGGCACCGGCAGCACGGCGTCGCGGCTGACCACCGACGGATACCAGCCGCTCCACGCGAGGAATCCCAGGTGCATGAGCGGCTCGACCAGGAGCAACGCCCCCACCGCCATGGCGGTCTCATCGCGGATGACGGTGGAGGAGCGGCGCAGCGGAGCGGGTGCCGGCGGAATCACCCAGCAGGCCAGCAGCAGGCCGACGCTGACGAGCGCAGGCAGTACCGGCCAGGAAGCGCCCATCGCCAGGCTGGCGAGGGCGCTGCGTCCCACCTGCAGCCAGGCGAGCGGGTCCAGCGCGCCGCCGCTGAGTCCGCCGATCCAGCGCGCCAGTGGGGACATCCAATCGGGCAGCACCAGGCCGATCGCCAGCGCGGCGATCAGCAGTCCAATGATCACTCGTAGCGGCGAGGCACGCGGTCGGTCCACCGCGGCAGCATGGCGGGTGCCCGACGGCTGGCTATCACGGCAAGGCGTGCCGCGTGCCCGTGCTTGTCAGGCGCACGCTCGGCGATCCGCTGCGCGCCCATGAGTGTCCGCATCGCCTTCACCAGTGCCGACGGCGAGGAACGCGAAGAGGAATGGGCCTCGGTCGAGCGTTTCCGCTCGTGGGCGGTGGCGGAACGGCTCGACGGCCACTTCACCGCCTATGAGGCCGGCGAGGACGGCGAATGGGTGGTGGTGGCCAAAGGGCGCGTTGGCGGCACCCGATGACCAGCGACGGTCCCCGCCGCATCCTACACCTGAACAGCGAACACGGTTGGCGCGGCGGTGAGAACCAGGTGCTGCTGCTGGCCAAGGGTCTGACGGGCGGTTACCGGCCGTTGGTGGTGGCCCAGCCCGGCTCGCCCATGGCCCAGGCCAGCCGGGCTGCCGGTCTCGACACGGTGGAGCTGGCGATGCGCGGCCAGTGGCATCTCGCGGCGATCCGTGGCCTGCGCGCACTCATCCGCGAACGATCCATCGCCATCGTCCATGCCCATACCAGCCATGCCCACAGCCTCGGGGCATTGGCCTGCCGCGGCACGGGCGTGCCGTTGGTGGTGACCCGTCGCGTCGACTTCGCGCTCAAACGCGGGTGGATCGCGCGCTGGAAATATTGCACCGCGGTCGCGCGCCACGCGGCGGTCTCGCAGGGGGTGCGCCAGGTCATGATCGCCGGCGGAGTCCCCCCCGACCGCATCGAGGTGATCCACGACGGCATCGATTTCGCCCGCTTCCCACCGCTCATCAGCACGCTGCGGCAGGAGTTCGGTCTGCCGCCGGAGGCGGTGCTGGTGGGCGTGACCGCGCACCTCAGCGACCACAAGGACCATCGCACGCTGTTGGCCGCCTGGGAGCTGGTGGAGCGGGCGGCCCCGGCGGCGTGGCTGTTCATCGTCGGCACCGGCGAACTGGAAGCCGAATTGAAGGCCCTGGCAACGCGGCTCGGCTTGCGCCAGGTGGTCTTCACCGGCTTCCGCCAGGACATCAACAACATCCTGCGCGGGCTCGACGTCTTCACGCTGACCTCGCACCTGGAGGGCCTGGGCTCTTCGGTGATGGACGCGATGTATGGTGGTCTGGCGGTGGTGGTCACGCGGGCGGGCGGACTGCCTGAACTGGTCGACCACGACGTCGATGGCCTGCTGGCCGAGGTCCGTGATCACGCGGGCGTGGCGCAGGCGCTGCTGCGGGTGATCGCCGATGGCGCCCTGCGTCAACGCCTGGGAAGTGCCGCGCACGAGCGTGCGCAACGACGTTTCTCCGCCGCCACCATGGTCGATCAGTACCGGTCCTTGTACGATCGGGTGGGCACCGGATCGTAGCCGCCCATGTCAGAGCAGGCCTCTTCGCCGCATCCACCGCTTCGTCGTCGCGCGACCCTCTCCGGCCTGGAGAAGCTCAAGATCTCGGCCGTCCTGATCGTCCACAATGGTGAGCGCCATCTCGACCGCGTGCTGGCGGCCATCGGATTCTGCGACGAGATCCTGGTCCTCGATAGCGGCTCGACCGATCGCACGCGGGAGATCTGCGCCAGTCACCACGCCCGCGTCGAGCATCAGTCCTTTCTCGGTTACGGCCTGCAGAAGCAGCGCGCGGTCGAATTGGCGAAACACGATTGGGTGTTGGTGATCGACGACGACGAGGTGCTCGACTACGAGGCCGCCACTACCGTCCAGGTGCTGGATTATGCCGATCCCACCCGCGCCTGGCGCATCCGCCGCAGCACCTACATCGGTGCGCGGGAGATCCGTTATGGCCAATGGTCGCCGGATCACAGCCTGCGCCTGTTCAACCGCACCTGTGCGCAGTTCAACGACCGCGAGATCCACGAATCGGTCGAGACTTCGGGCCAGGTGCTGACCCTCCCTGGGGCGCTGCATCACTACAGCTTCAGCGACCATGCCGACGTCTTCACCCGTTGCGGCTCCTACGCGCGCAAGAAGGCCATGCGCTATCGCGAGGAAGGTCGCCGGGCCGGAGCGGTCCAACTGGTCTTCCGCGCCTTGTGGGGATTCCTGCGCAGCTATGTCGCCAAGCAGGGGTTCCGCGATGGCGCCGCGGGCGTGGTGGTGGCGTTGTCGGTGGCGCTGGATGCCGTGCTGGGCCTGGCCTTGGCGCAGGATGACAGTGGTTCGGGCGAACCCGGATGATCACGCCGGATCAGCGCAGCTTGGTGCAGCGGTAGATCTCGCCAGCGGCCGGCGTGAAGCCCATGCGGATGCACTCGTCAGTGGAAGCCAACGCCGATGGCAGGATCACTTCAACGGTGAACCCGCAGGAGCGCAGCCGGTCGGCGTAGTCACGGCCGTAGTTGCGGACGTGTTCCTCGTGCCCGTATTGTTTGAGGCGCTCCTTCGGTTCGGTGATCGACGGATCCTCCTCGGTCAGTTCGGCTACGATCGGTACCAGCAGCAGAGCCCAGCCTCCTGGCTTCAGGACGCGGCAGAGTTCACGCATGGCCAGCCGATCGTCGGGAATGTGCTCCAACACGTGGTTGCAAAGGATGACATCGAAATGGTCGCTGGCATAGGTGATGGCGGTGATGTCCATCCGCACCATGGCCTTGGGGTCGGTCAGATCCGCGGTGAGGTATGAAGATCCCAACCTGCGCTTGAGCAACCCGGAGAAGCACGGCTCGGGCGCCACGTGCAGAACGGCCTTGGCCTGGCCGTTGAAGAGGTCGGAGTTTTTTTCCAGGTAGTGCCAAGTCAGCCGATGGCGTTCCATCGCGCCGCAAAACGGGCAATTGGCGTCCAGGCGTTTGACGATTCCGGCGGGGCGGAACAAACGGGCGGAGCGGGAGCAGACCGGACAATGGCGCTGTGATCCTGAATAACGCACGCTGCGGGAAAGATTTCTCGGAAGACGGCAGAGTTCATGGGTGAACCCCAGCAAGCGGTCGATGGCGGTCATGGCCGGGAAGACTCTCCGCGAGCAGGCAAAGTCGACGGGCATTTCTTCGCAGGTTCGTTGACACGTCACTGGCAAATGGATGGCAAAAGCTCTGGTTGGAACTCGTGGGGAGAAGGAACTGAATCAGGCCATGCAGTCTGCCGGTGGAGCAGCCGTTCATAGAGTCGTTCCGTTGCGTCGGCCATCGATTCGATGCCATAGTGATCGATGACCATGCGTCGGCCGGCCTGCCCTAGCATCCGCGCGCGGACCGGATCGGCCAATTGTGCGATGATGGCGGTGGCGAGCGCGGCACTGTCGGACGGCGGCACGAGCAATCCCGTCCGATCGTTGCGGACGATCTCCCCCACAGCGCCTACTTCGGTGGCGACCACGGGTTTCGCCATGCATAGCGCCTGAGTCAGGCTTTGGGGAACACCCTCATCGCGGATGGACGGCAGCACGGCCAGATCGAGGGCCGCCAATACCTGCGGAATATCGTTGCGGTATCCCGCGAACAGGAAGCGATCGGTCAACCCGAGAGCCTGGATCCGTCCTTTGAGATCATCTATGAACGTGCTGGCATAGGTCACATGTCCGATCAGGAGGAAGCGGACGCGTGGATATCGTGCGAGAATGGCTGGCGCAGCTTCGATCAGGACCCGGTGCCCCTTCATTTGACGCATCATCGCAGTCATGCCTATGAGTGATTCATCGTCCCCGATGCCCAATTCATTCCGGACAATCCGCCGATCGTATCCGCTCGGATCGAACCTCGTCAGATCGATCCCGGTCGGGATCGAGAGGAGGCGGCTTGGCGGCAGGCCATTGTGATCGATCAGTCGTTGGCGTAGGGCTTCGCCGGTCGTGACGATAGCGTCCGGACGGCGGTACAGCCAACGCGTCGGGAGGTTGCGCTTGACGGGTATGGAAAGATGACGCGTGCGAACCAGAACGGTTCTGCGCACCACCAGGGTGGCGATGGCAGTGCACCAGCTGTCAATGGAACTGTGAGAATTCACCACCGTTATCCCATGCCGCCTGATGAGGTGATGCAGTCCGCTGATGGTGTCGATGTCGCTATTGCTGGAATAAGGCTGCAGTACCAGGGGCAGATCGGGCACCATGGCATTGGCGCGCTTGGCGAGTTCGCTCTCCGGCGCGCAGGACAGCCAGATCCGGTGCCCACGCCGCTGCATGGCGGCGATTTCGCTCAAAATGCGGATTTCCTGGCCGCCCCAGCCACGCGATGCCTCGGTGTGCAGGATGTTCATGGCGCGGGATACTCGGGACCGAGTCGTCGACGCTAGTCCAAAGTCCCGCACCACATCACGTTGCCAGGCCACGCGCGCGGACTACACCTGCGCGCGAATGTCGCAGCCGCCATGAAGATCATCTATGTCCACACTGAGCCATGGGTCTCCCAATCCCCGGCCGTGACCTTCGTCACCTACAATGCCATCGGTGTGGCGAACAACGGCATCGAGACCCACTTGGTGGTGCCTAACCACTCAAGCGGTGAGACGGCGGCGGAATTGCGAGCCGCGTTCGCTGTCGAGGCGCCCGCCTCGCTGCGCATCCATCGTCTGCCTCACCGCCGGCATTGGCGCTTCTACCGTGAGGCGATCGCCCTCATCGAGCGGTTGCGTGATGACGAAACCGTGGTGGTCACGCGGGCATTGTCATTCCTGCCGCATCTCCTGGAGTTGCGTTCCCGGCAACGTTTGAAGGTGATGTTCGAAACCCACGACTATCACTGGTCACCCACGCTCCGCCGGGACGTGCCATTTACCAGGATGTGGCGAAAAAGCCTGTATGAGCGGCTGTGTTTCCCGCAGCTGGACGGCATGATCTGCCTGATGGAGACCCAGCGAACGCTCTATCGTCGTCACCTTCCGCGACTGCCTATCGAAGTCCTGCGTACCGGCCTGTATGACGTGATTCCGCCACGGTCCGGCAAAGATGAGGTCTTCGCCTACGTGGGATCACTCGATGCCTACAAAGGCGTTGGCCAAGTGTTGGCAGCGGCACGTTTCTTCGGCCCGGATAGCCGGGTAGTGATCATCGGTGGAAAAAATGAGGGCGAGAAGGCCGCGCTGCTCGACCAGGCAAACAAGTTGGGTTTATCCGGCCGCGTCCGCATCACCGGCTGGATCAACAAGGCGGAGCTGGCGCGTGAACTCGACGACGTCAAATGGGGCCTGGTGCCGCTCGACGGGTCATTCTTCAACGCCCATCTCACCTCACCTCTGAAATTGTTCGACTTCTATGCCCGCGGGATCCCCGTGCTCGCCAGTGATCTGCCAACGTTGCGGGAACTAGTCCATGATGGCGAGACCGGTTTCCTGCTTCCTGAGTGGGATGGCGCCGACGCGCAGAATGCCCTGGTCACGGGTCGAAGGAATTATGCGCGGCTGGTCACAGGCGTGCTGAAGAAGGCCGAGGAATTACGGTGGAGCCGGCGCGGTGCACAGCTCGGCAGATTCTGTGCGACTCTGCTGGGGCGGGGGCGCATTCGCAGGTGAAGAGCTCACTCCGGGAGGGGGGCGGCTGGTTTTTTCTGACCAATGGTCACAGCGTCGTAGGCGCATTCGATGCGCATGCCTAACCACCCCAGGACGGCATTGATGCTACGCTTGTACGCTTTTTTCCGCTCCGGCGAACGACCGGGGATCTTCCGTCGACAACCCGGCATCTCGAGCGAACCCCAGTATGATTCCAGGACGGTGAGTCCAGCAAACGTATAAAGCGCTTTCATCCCCTCCGGGTAGATGCGCCAGCAGTCCACGGGAGCCTCATGGTAGGGCCAACTGATAGGTACGCCGATGATCACGTACCCCCCGGGTCGCACCACACGCGCCAATTCGGGCAGCCAACGCCAGATTTCAGGAACGTGCTCGATGACATTACCGGCCAGGACCATGTCGTAAGAGTCGTCCGGGATCGAGAAGCGGTACGGATCGCTTAGTGGATAGGTGAGACGCTCATTGGCGAAGATATCGAGCGTATGCCATGTGATGTCCTGGTTCGGGATCAAGCCCTGGTACGTCGATGGGAAGCCATCGGGACCGATTTCGAGGATGCGCATCCCATCGCGCAGGTACTTCGGAACCAGGTGGGAGAAGACGAGTTTGGCGTTGGTGTGCATGGCCTACGGCGAGGTGGTACGGCTGGGCCGTGGCAAGGCGGTTGGATGAATCGTCCCCGCTCACCGCCACAGCGGGGGCTGGAACCATGGGCATTTTGCCCTGTTCGGCAAGGATCCGAACTGGATCGCTGCTTCGGCCACGTTAGAGCTGGGCCATCCCATGCCGCAACCTCCCACCTGCCCGGTCTGTCTGTCCCCGACCAGTGAGATCGCACAACTGAGTGGTGAAGTCACCGCCCGTCGGCTCGGGCAACTGACAACGGGTAGGTTTTCCCCCACATCGACGGTGGCCGACACCACCCTGCTCCGCTGTTTTCATTGCGAACTGGTATTTGCGCATCCCATGGTGGGCGGTGATGCCGCCTTCTACGACGCCATCAGCGCTCATCCGGGTTACTATCCCGCACAGCGGTGGGATTGGGATGAGGCATCTGCTCTGGTGCAGCGTTTTGGAGCCAAGCGGGTGCTGGAAGTCGGGTGTGGGAATGGCGAATTCCTTGCGCGTCTGAAAGCCAAGGACATTGATGGTACTGGGTTGGATTTCAATCCGCGGGCGATCCGCGCGGCGCAGGAACGTGGTTTGAAAGTCGAGCTGAAATCAGTCGAGGCGATGGAGACGGATGGAAATGCTGCCTTCGATGTCGCTGTCGCCTTCCAGGTATTGGAACACGTCGAAGACCCTCTGCGCTTGGCCAAAAGCCTTATGGCAGTGATCAGACCCGGGGGCGCGGTCATCCTCACCACACCTTTTTCCCCTAAACACGATGAAATCGGGCGCTGGGATCCGCTCAATATTCCGCCGCATCACCTTACTCGCTGGCAAGAATCCAGCATGCGGCAACTGGGGACTGCTCTGGGAGCAAGCGAAACCATCATCCAGACGAACCGCACCAAGGGCGTATTCAGTCGAGCGCTGATCTCGTGTTGGATGGGGACCCACGATCTGAGCAAAACCGCAAACCGGACTAAGCAGTTGATGCATGGCATGGTGCATCCCGTGTCATTCATCCGTCATCTCCACGCCCAGGCACACCGACCGCAGACGGAAGGCCGACCCGCAGGCGATCTGATGCTGGCGATGTTTCGAAAAAACGATCAGGCGGATTAGAGGGTGGAGAGGAAGAACCACGATCGGCAAGAGACCTTCACCGTCAGCGACGGCTTTGCGCACAGCACCCTCCTGGTGGGCGGCTCTCATGTCTGAGGCCTTGCCAACGGCTCTGATTTTCCGTCGCGATCTGCTGGGCTGGTCCGAGACCTTCATCCCGCGTCAGGTACGTCATTATCTGCGGTATCGTCCGGTTTATGCCGGGCTTTCGCGGGTGGTCGGGGGTGCGGATCTCGAAATGGTCCCGACGAGCGTGTTGGCGGATTCCGTGCGCGCGGGGCGACTTCGTTCTCAAATCGCCAGGCGTGTCGGATGGTATCCGTCGGCTTGGATCCGTCGGTTGGCGACCTGGCAACCCAAAATCCTCCACGCCCATTTCGGCCCCGATGGTCTCGCGGCCATGGGGCTCGCGAAACGACTGAAGGTGCCCCTGGTCGTGACCTTCCATGGCTTCGACGCCACCGTGGTCGATCCGGAACGCATGGGGAGTTCGCGGACCAGACGGCGGGCACGAGTGTACCTCAAGAAGTTGCATGAGCTCTTCTCATATGCCGAGGGGATCATCGCGGTGTCGCAGTTCATTCGCGAATGCCTGATCGGTCTGGGATGTCCACCGACAAAAGTACTGGTCATTCCCTTGGGCATCGATTGTGATGAATTCACTCCCGACCTTCCCACCAGTGACCCCCGCGTCTTGTTCATTGGTCGGCTGATGGAGAAAAAAGGGTGCGCGCATCTACTGCGAGCGATGAAGCAGGTGCAGACGCACATGCCCAGCGCAGAGTTGGTCATCGTCGGTGACGGCCCGCTGCGTGGCAGCCTCGAGCAACAGGCCTATGACGACCAAGTCAGGGTGACCTTCTGTGGTCGTCAGACTCCGGTACAAGTGCGGGAGTGGTTGATTCGCAGTCAGCTGGTTGCGGTTCCCAGCATCACCGCAGCCAACGGGGACGCCGAGGGGCTTCCAACCGTGGTGATGGAGGCCTTGGCGATGGGTATTCCCGTGGTGGGCAGCAAGCATGCAGGGATTCCTGAGGCGGTACGTCATGGTGAGACCGGTTTGTTAAGTTCTGAAGGCGATGAATCGGGTCTTGCTGAAAACCTCCTCCAGCTCTTAGGGGACCATTCCCGGCGCCACGGTATGGGCGTGATGGCAGCCGCTGACATGCGCGATCGTTTCTCCCAGAACCGGTTGGTGGAGCGGCTGGAATCCTTGTACGATCGTCTCCAAAGCCGATTCGACTAGTTCCTGCGTTCGCAGATCACCGACACCAGCGGTTTGACCGCTGGTGGCTCAGCCGCTCACAATTGCAAAAAGTCGCCTCAACAGGATTTGGTACCACGTCTTGTGTATCACATCCACCTGAGGTGCCGCAGTGACTGTTAGGAACCCGATGACATGTCGAACCACACTCGCGCCATTCGTTGCTCAGAACGATCATCTTCTCGCGCAGACCACTTCTGCCCAGCCTGTCCTGACCCGTCGTGAAAGGTAATCCCATGCGCAGCTTTCCTGCCTCCATCGTCGCAACCCTGGTCGCTTTCGCCGGCTCGCTGGCGGCCCTCGATCGGGACGAAGCCCGCCACCTGCTCCTGCGCACCGGTTACAGCCCGACCCCGGCCGAGATCGCAGCCCTGGAACCATTGAGTCGCGAGCAGGCCGTCGACCAGCTGCTCGCCAGCACCCGTGGCGTCGCCCGCACCGAGGTGCCGGGCTGGGCCAAGGATTCGATCCCGCAGTGGAACGCCAAACGCAACCAGGAGGAGGAGGAGGTCAAGAAGCTCGGCAGCGAGAAGGAGCGCATGGACAAGGGCAACTACTTCCGCGGCCTGCGCGAGGAGAAGGGCCGGGAGCTCAAGGACTGGTGGATGACCGAGATGATCACCACCGACAGTCCGCTGACCGAACGCATGACGATGTTCTGGTCGAACCACTTCACCTCATCGCTGCGGACGATCGAGGATCCGCGCCTGATGTTCGAGCAGAACGTCACCTTGCGCCGAGGTGCTCTCGACAACTTCGCCTTCTTGATGCGCGACATCAACACCGACCCGGCGATGTTCTACTACCTCGACTCGAACTCCAACGTCGCTGGACGGCCGAACGAGAACTATGCCCGCGAGGTGATGGAACTGTTCACCCTGGGTGAAGGCAAATACAGCGAGCAGGACATCAAAGAGGCCGCCCGCGCCTTCACCGGCTACAAGATCGACAACAGCACCGGACGCGCAGTACGCCAGGAAGGCGTGCACGATCACGGCTGGAAGACCATCATGGGCCACCGCGGGACCTTTACCGGCGACGACGTGGTGATCGTGCTGCTCAAGAGCGAGGAGCGGGTGGCGCTCTACATCGCCGAGAAGGTCTGGAAGGAATTCGTCGCCGACGAGGTCGACGAGAAGGCGGTCTACAAGCTCGCCGGAAGCTTTTATAAATCCAAGTACGACATCAAGAAACTGCTCAAAGGCGTATTCCTGCACGAGCGCTTCTGGGATGCCGCCAATCGCGGCACCTTGTTCAAATCACCAACGGAACTGCTGGTGGGTGCCGCACGCGCACTCCAGCTGCCTTATGACAACCCGCGCGGTTACGTGCAGCTGTCGGCCAAACTCGGCCAGGACATCTTCGATCCGCCGAACGTGAAGGGCTGGAAGGGTTCCACCGCCTGGATCAGCAGCGAGAGCCTGCTCTCGCGCTGGGAAGTGGTCGAAGATTTCACCCGTGGCAAGGTCGGCGCCGGCAAGGCCATCACCGGCTCCATGGGCACCATGAGCGGGGGCGAGGCGATGATGCCAAAAGCACCGGAAGCCAAGCCCGACGCGAAGCCCGAGATCAAAACGGAAACCAAGACCAAGCCCGGTAAAAAGGAGGACGTGAAGGTCGCGTCCGCCAGCGACACCATCAGCTTCCCGCTGGTGCCCAAGCCGTGGATCCCGGAGGCCAAGACCAAGGGGGCGGACGGCATCGCCCTGGCGGTCTCCGTCCTGTTGCCGACCAAGCCGCTCGATGCCATTCCGCAGACGAGCTTCGATGAGGCCTTGCGCGTCATCCTGCACGACCCCACCTACAACCTCAAATAAGCCGGATCCTCGAAAGGACTGCCATGCTGTTCGATAGCCTGCACCGTCGTGAACTCCTCAAGCTCGGCGGCGTCTCGGTCGCCGGCCTGTTCGCTCCCGGCTTATGGTCGTCATCCCTGGGCGCCGCGGATCCCAAGGTGGACAAGGACGCCCCCGCCACGCTCAACTATGATCGCACCCTGGTGCTGATCGAACTGCGTGGCGGCAATGACGGCCTCAACACCTTGGTGCCTTTCAGCGACCCGGAATATTACAAGCTGCGCAAGAGCATCGGCATCCCCGAGGCCGAGGTGGTCAAGCTCGATCAGAAGTTCGGACTGCACCCGGCGCTCAAGCCGTTGGAGACCGCGTGGAGGGACGGCGACCTCGCCATCGTCCACGGCCTGGGATATCCCAATCCCAACCGTTCGCATTTCCGTGGCATCGACATCTGGAATGGTGGGACCAAGTTCGACGAGATGACCCGTGATGGCTGGCTCGGCCGCATCGTCGCGCAGGCGCGCGGCGGAGCGCCCTCCGACTGCCTCGCAGACGGCATCATGCTCGGCTATGCCGACAGCGTGGCCTATGGCGGTGCCGGCCCGATGTTCGCCAATGGCCTGCGCACGATCACCATGGACGGTCCCGAAGACTTCGTCCGCCGCGCCAAACGCATTCCCAAACCGGGCGAGGGCAGCGGCAATCCGGCAATCGCGCATGTGCTCAAGGTCCAGGCCGACGTCAACGGCACCGCCGACCGGATGGAGTCGTTGTGGCGCAAATCGCCCAACCTCGCTGGGCAATTCCCAGGTGGTCTCGGAGGTCACATGAAGGTCGCCGCGCGCTTGATCGCCGGCGGCGCGCTCTGTCCCTTCTACAAGGTGACCATCGGCGGTTTCGACACCCACGCCGGCCAAAAGTACGCGCAGCAGAATCTGCTGGCCAACCTCGGCCAGGCGATGGCCTCTTTCCGCGAGGGCTTGAAGAGCGTGCCCGGCGCCTGGGAACGCACCCTGGTGATGACGTACAGCGAGTTTGGCCGGACCGCCTCTGAGAACGATTCCGGTGGTACCGACCATGGCACCGCCGCGCCCCACTTCGTCATGGGCGGCAAGGTCAAAGGCGGTCACCACGGCAAGCCGGTGAGCCTGACCCAGCTCGACTACGGGGACCTCGCTTACACCACCGATTACCGCTCGCTCTACGCCGCGGTGGCGCAGCAGTGGTTCGGCTATCAGCGTCCATTCTTGTCGGACAAGAAGATCCAGGCGCTCCAGGGCTTGATCAACGTCTGATGGGAGAGCCCGCGAGACCGGGTCCGCCAAGCACGCCGAAGAGACGGCTCTGCCACCTGCGGCCTCAGTGGTCCGATGCGTCCACTCGACCCGGCCGGGATCCCGGCCGGGTCCGTGCTTTTCATGATCCGGACGGGGCCAACACTCCCGCGTCATGCCCCGCACCGCATTGTTCGTCGAGATCCCTGGCGTCCTGATCGCCGCCTGGGCACCGGACCTCCTGCTGCCGAATGTCGGCATCGCGTTGCGAAGGCTGCGTCAGCGCGGGGTGCCGGTGGTGGCGGTGACCGATCGGGCCCCGGTGGAGGCGGACGAGTTTCCCGATTTCGCCGAACGGCTGAAAAAGGCCATCGTCGAGGTGGGTGGCGAACTCGCAGGAGTGTACGCGGCATTGCCCGACCGCCCGGCATCCTGGCGCAAACCCCGGCCAGGGATGTTGCTGGCGGCGGCACGTGAACTCGAACTCGATCTCCCGAGCAGCTGGTTGATCGGTACGGAAAGCGTCGATGCCTATGCGGCGGCGCAGGCGGGCTGCGCCGGAGTCATCCTGGTCGAGGGGGTCGACCCGCCGTCAGAGGATCTCGGCATCGTGGTCGCCACCGCACGGGACCTGGCCGATGCGCCCAGGGTAATGATCCCTCGCCAGGGTGGCTGCTGGCACGACGCGCCGAAATAGCAGCGGGGACCATCACGGCAGCCGACAGAGGATCGCTGGTTGATCCCCTGTCCCATCCAACGGAGCGCCGGGTCACCGCGTCCGAACACGCTTCCGTACACCTTGCCGTCGCAGCACCCACCCACAGGCTCAGCACGATTCCTCCCCGTGGCCAGGTTGCGCATGCACGATCCCATCTCGCTCGTCCTCTCCCAGCTTCACCAGGTGATCCTGGGGAAGGAGCGCACGGTACGCTTGGCGGTCTGCTGCCTGCTGGCGCGTGGCCACCTGCTGATCGAGGACATCCCTGGGGTCGGCAAGACGACGCTGGCCAATGGCCTTGCCCGGTTGCTGGGCCTGCAGCTCAAACGCGTGCAGTTCACCAGCGACCTGCTGCCCGCGGACATCCTCGGCAATGCGATCTTCGATCGCGACAAGCAACGTTTCGTCTTCCATGCGGGAGCGATCTTCGCCCAGGTGGTATTGGCGGATGAGATCAATCGCGCCAGCCCCAAGACCCAGAGCGCGCTGCTGGAGGCCATGGAGGAACGCCAGGTCACCGTCGATGGCGAACGCCATCCCCTGCCGGAGCCGTTCTTCGTCATCGCGACGCAGAATCCCCAGCACCAGATCGGCACCTTCCCATTGCCGGAATCGCAACTCGATCGTTTCCTCATGCGGCTCGATCTGGGCTACCCCGACCGAGAAGCGGAACGGGCGATGCTCAGCGGCCCGGACCGGCGTGGCCTGCTCGACCAGTTGCAACCGCACATGACCATCGAGCAGCTGGTCGCGTTGCAGGCCCAGGTCACGCGCATCCATGTCGCTCCGGCGCTCACCGACTACCTCCTCGACCTGCTGACCTATACCCGTAGCGAGGCGTCACCTGGGCATGGCCTGTCGCCACGTGCCGGCCTCGCGCTGCGCCGTGCGGCGCAGGCCTGGGCGTTGATGGCGGGACGTGACCTGGTGATCCCCGAAGACGTCCAGGCGGTGGCACCCAGCGTCATGGCGCATCGTCTGCGCGGCGCCGAGGCCCATCAGGGCGATGGGCGTTCGTTGGCGGACGCGGTGATCCGGGCAGTGGCGGTGCCGTGAGGAAAGGTACGAGGTGCGACGTGCGAGGTGCGAGGTCGTGCTGGACGTGGGCGCCACGTGGCTGATCCCGCCGTCATCATGCCGGTAGCCGAAGGGACGCCGTCCGGGCCTTCGTTGGTCGACAGCCCCGCACTTCGCACCGCGCACCGCGCACGCGTTCGGCGCTCGGTCCGCCCAACCAATGCCACCTTCTACCTCCTCCTGGTCATGACCTTCGTGCTGCTGGGGGCGGTGAACTACCGCAGCAACGCCGCATACCTGGTGCTCGCCGTGGTGATATCGACCGCGGTGGTGTCGGTACTGCATGCCTGGCGCAATCTCCGTGACATCCGCATCACTCCCGGGCGTACCTTCCCCGTCTTCGCCGGTGAACCCCTGCGCGCGCTGGTGGTGCTCGATGGCGGGCATCGCGACCGCTGGGCGCTGGTGATCGATGCACCGGATGTGGCTGAGGATGACGGCGTGCCTGTGGTCCACCTCCCGGCTGGCCGGCCGGCCACGGTCGAGATGGTCCTCCCAGGGCGGCGCCGTGGGGTGCACGCCTTGGGGCGGGTGCGCCTGGCCAGCATGTACCCCCTGGGACTTCTCACGGTGATGATCGAGGTGCCGGCGTCGTGGTCGTGGGTGGTGTATCCGGCACCACTCGCCGGCGGGCGTGAGGCGGATGGCGATGGTGATGACCAGAGCGTCGGCGCGCGCAGCGGCACCACCGGTGATTTCCATGGCCATCGACCCTATCAGACCGGTGAGCCGCACCGCCGCATCGATTGGCGGGCGGTGGCCCGCGGGCGCCCGATGATGATTAAGGATTACACCGTCGGTGGCGTGCGCGACCGCTGGATCACCTGGGAGGATGATCGCATCAGCGAGGTCGAGATCCACCTCTCGGTGCTGGCCGGGCGGATCATGTCGGCCGAACACCTGGGTCAGCGTTACGGCCTTCGCCTGCCTGGCAGCACCATCGCCATCGCCAATGGCGAGGATCATTTCCATCGCTGCATGCAGGCCTTGGCGTTGTTCGAGGCCAAGACGTGAGCGGCGCCGAGCCGCATGGTTTCGCCCGCGTCGCGTGGCTGGTGGTGGCGATGGCGATGGCCACGTTGCCATTTGTCGGGGTGCTGCCGCCATGGCTAACGCTCATCATCATCGTCCTCGCGACCTGGCGCCTGGTGACCGAGCACCGCGGGCTGGTGGTGGTGCCGGCCTTGCCGGTGCGCCTGCTGCTGGTGCTGATCGCCGGCATCCTGCTGCTGGCCACCGGCAATCTCGGCTTCGGTCTCAGTGCGGCGACGCCGTTGTTCGTCGCCCTGCTGTGGAGCAAATTGCTGGAGTTGAAAGCGCGCCGCGACTTCCTCATCGCCTGCGTGCTGTGTTATTTCCTGGTGGCGGTGCTGCTCTTCGACCGGCAGTCGATGTTCACCTGCCTCTACGCCATCGCCACCCTGGGCATGATCACTGTCGCTCTGGCGAGCTACCACCTCGAACACGGCCCGCGCAGCAGTTTCGCCCTGGGCCTGCGCCTGGTGCTGCAGGGCCTGCCGCTGGCGGCGGCGTTGTTCGTGCTGTTCCCACGGCTGCAGGTCAACTTTCCCAATCTGGGCGGCCAGGCCACCAGCGGCTTCGCCGACAAGCTCACCCCAGGCGACGTCGCGCGCATGGCGCTGAGCGACGAGGTGGTCATGCGCGTGGAGTTCCCCAACCATGATCGCCCGGAACAACTGTATTGGCGCGGATTGGTCCTCAGCGAAACCGAGGGTGCGAGTGGCGCGACCTGGCGGGTATCGAACCGGACCCTCGCCTATGCCGAACCGCCGGCGCCGCGGGTTCCCGGGCTGAAGCCGGTGGTGCAGGACGTCACCCTGCAGCCGATCAATCAACGCTGGCTGTTCGCCCTCGACGTCGCGGAACAGGCTCCGGAACGGACCCGGCTGGCGCTCAACCGTTGCCTGGTGCGGGGCGGCACTCCCACGCAGGTGCTGCGTTACCGCGTGACCTCCCGCCCAGGAGAATTGCCCAGCGATGCCGAGGGCATCGGCAGCGCGTTGCCACGTGAGATCGATCCCAGGGTGCGCCGTCTGGCGCAGGAGTGGCGCACCGGCGCGCCGGATGCGCAGGCTATCGCTGCTCGCGGAGTGGCGTGGTTCAAGGCCAATGGCTTCACCTATTCGCTCGCCCCGGGAACCATGGCGGGAGATCAGGTCGCCGATTTCCTGTTCGAGAAGCGCAGCGGATTCTGCGCCCACTACGCCACCTCCTTCGCCCTGGTGATGCGCATCGCTGGCGTGCCGGCGCGCGTGGTGGTGGGTTTCCGCGGTGGCGAACTCAACCCCTTCGGCGACTTCCTGCTGGTGCGTTACGAACACGCGCATGCCTGGTGCGAAGTGTACGAGCAGGACGGCTGGCACCGCGTCGATCCCACTGCCGGCATCCCACCAGCGGCGGGCGAGACCCAGCCGGCGGTACAGCGGGCCGCCAGTGGCGATGCGCTCTCGGCGGCGGATCGCAGTCCGTCCTGGTTGCCGGAGTGGTTGCGCGGCCCGTATGCGCGCACCAATCAATGGCTGGCCTTCGCCGACGCCAAATGGGAAACCAGCGTCATGGGCATGGACGGGACCCGGCAGGATGAATGGTTGACTGCGCTGGGCCTGGAGCGTTTCGGCAACTGGCTGCTGCTGGCACTGATCATCGTCACGCTTGCCGTGGTGGCGGGATGGTTCGCCCTGTGGTCGCGGCGGAATCCACGGCGGCGGACGTCCGATCCGCTCGCCGAGGCCTACGCCCATTTCTGCCAGCAGCTGGCGCGCCTCGGCGTGGCGCGCCACCCCAGCGAAGGTCCCCGCGATTTCACCACCCGCGCGGCCATCGCCTTGCCGACCATGGCGGCACCCATCCGCGCCGTGGGCGCGGTCTACGAACAGATGCGCTATGGCCCGCCCGAGGCTACCGCCGGGTTGTCGCGACTGCGCGCTGCCATCCGCGCGGTGCCTCGCCGGCTGCCGGTCGGCCCTGCGGCCGCCGGCTCTTCCGCCGTCGAACGGGCCAGCTAGAACCCCGCCGTGCGTACCTACCTCGACCTCCTGCAACACGTCCTCGCTCACGGCAGCGATCGTCCGGACCGCACCGGCACCGGCACCCGCGGGGTGTTCGGGCATCAGATGCGCTTCGATCTCAGCGCCGGCTTCCCGCTGCTGACGACCAAGAAGCTGCACACCCGCTCGATCATCATCGAACTGCTGTGGTTCCTTGCCGGGCGCACCGACAACCAGTGGCTGAAAGAACGGGGTGTCAGCATCTGGGACGAATGGGCGACCGCACCGCAGTGCGCGCGCTTCGGCCGCGCCGAGGGCGACCTCGGGCCGGTGTACGGCCACCAGTGGCGCAATTTCGGCGCGACCAGGCTCCCCGATGGCACCTACGCCAAGGACGGAGTCGATCAGCTGCAATGGCTGCTCAATGAGATCCGCAGCAACCCCAACAGCCGTCGCCTGATCATCACCGGCTGGAATCCCGAGGAGCAGGCCCAGGTCGCCCTGCCACCCTGCCACACCTTGTTCCAGTTCTACGTCCAGGACGGCCGTCTGAGCTGCCAGCTCTACCAGCGCAGCGCCGACATCTTCCTGGGTGTCCCCTTCAACATCGCGAGCTACAGCCTGCTGACGCTGATGATCGCCCAGGTCTGCGGCCTGAAACCCGGCGAGTTCGTCCACACCCTGGGCGACGCGCACCTCTACTCCAATCATGTCGAGCAGGCCAAGCTGCAGCTCTCACGCGAAGTCCGCCCGCCGCCGACCATGACGCTGAACCCCGCAGTGATGGACCTCTTCGCCTTCCGCTTCGAGGACTTCACCCTTAGCGGCTACGATCCACATCCGGGGATCAAGGCGGCGGTGGCAGTATGATGTCCACTACCAGTCCGATGTCTGATGTCCGATGTCTCGTATGGCGACGGGACATTGGACAACGGACATCGGACATCGGACCTACCTGATGCTCCCGCTCTCGCTGATCGCCGCGATGTCGCGCAATCGCGTCATCGGCAACCGTGGCGACCTGCCATGGCACGAACCGGAAGACCTCGCGCATTTCAAGCATACCACCTCTGGCCATGCCGTGATCATGGGCCGCAAGACGGCCGAGTCGTTGAAGTTCAGACCGTTGCCGAGGCGCCGCAATCTGGTCGTCACGCGACAGCACGAGCTGGTGCTTCCTGGGTTCGAGGTTTTCACCGACCTCGATGTCGCCATCCGCGCAGCCCGCGCCAGCGACCCCGATCCCTTCATCATCGGTGGCGGAGAGCTCTACACCCTCGCCTTGCCCCAGGTCACCACCATGTACCTGACGGTGGTCGAACGCGACTGCGAAGGGGATGCGTTCTTCCCGCTCTTCGACGAAGCTCGGTGGCAGGAACGAGAACGCCGGCTCAGTGGCATGCTGCTATTCCGCACGCTCGACCGCCTCGACCGCATCGACCACCTCATTCACTGAAGTGTTGCGCGCCCTGGTCCCGGACTACGGTCGTGCGTCCGGAGATCAGCATGACCACTTCATCGTTCCCCAGCCTGGTGGCCCTGGTGCGTTCTGCCGATGGCATGACGCCGGCGCAGACCCAGGTCGTCATGCATCACCTCATGGACGGCAGCCTGACACCCGAGCGCGGTGCCGAGATCCTGGTCGCCTGGAGCGAACGTGGTGAGACCGGCAGCGAACTGGCGACCGTGGTCGAGTGCCTGCTGGCCAAGGCGGTCGCGGTGCCCATTCCGGGTGGCATGGATCTGTGCGGCACCGGCGGCAGCGGTCTGGGACGTTACAACGTCTCCACCACCGCCGCCTTCGTCCTGGCTGCCGCCGGCATCCCGGTGATCAAACATGGCAACAAGGGCAGCAAGGCGCCCAATGGCAGCTTCGATCTGCTCGAGACGTTGGGTGTGCCCTTCCAACTGCCGGTGACCCAGCTCATCAAGCTCCAGGCCGAGACCGGCGTCTGTTTCCTCTTCGCCCGGGCCGTGCATCCGGCGGTCGCGGCCGTGGCACCGGCGCGCAAACTCGCTGCCGGCCGGGTCAGGCGCACGGTCTTCAACCTTGCCGGTCCCTTGGCCAATCCGTGCCGCCCGCGCAGGCAGATCATCGGGGTCACCGACGAGAGCACGGCCCACGTGGTCGCTGACGCCATCCAGCGCTTAGGCAGCGAACGCGCTCTGGTGGTGCGCGGTCATCCTGGGATCGACGAGGTCAGCATCACCGGTCCGACCCACGTGTGGGATATCCGTGGTGGCAAGATCCACCACGTCATCGTCGAACGCATCCATCAGCATGGGCTGGATCATGCCCATCTGCCATGCGGCGATTCGATCGCCAACGCCGCGACCTTCCATCGCATGCTGTCGGGCGAGGAACGTGGCCCGCTGCTCGACATGGTCTGCGCCAATGCCGGCGCGGCGCTCGATTGCTGGCACGATCGCAAGGTGCTGTCCGACAGCGTGGGCTTCGACCACGCCAAGGAGCTGATCGCCAGCGGCAAGGCCAAGACCGCCTTCGTCCGGCACCTGACCCTGGCCAAGGAGTTGGCAGGGGGATGAACACCCCAGCGGTCGCTCCGAGTCTGGCGCCACGTCGGCGCAGCGGTTGGTGGTTCCTGGCCAAATGGAGCGGCGGTCTGGTGGTGGTCGCGGTGCTGACCCTGACGCTGTGGCTACATTCGCGCGGCGATCTGCTCGCGGTCCGCGAACAAGTCGCGGCGGCCGGATTTCCCACCAGTGGAAGCGAGATGGGACGCAAACGCTCAGCCGAGGAGCGTTGCCGTCTGCGCGAACGCCTGGCGGTAGTCGTCAACGACCTGAACATGTCCGCTTATTTCAACATACCGAAAAACTTTGGCATTCCCGGGACGCCACTCCCGGAAACCTACCATGCACATATGGCGGCATTGCCACGCGCACGCTTGAGCGAGATGGGAACGCTCCTCGATGCTCTGGGCGATGAGCCGGTGATCCTGGAGGAAAACTTGACCATGGCCACCCAGGGGGAGGGGATACGTCCCTTGTCCCTGCTGCATCTGCAGGCCCTGGGCGCGCCGCGCGAGGAGCTGCCGGTCCTCCTGAAGCGTCTGCTGCAGAGTGCGCAGCGGAGTCCGCCGGTCGCGAGGGCGGATCGCGATGTGCGCGCGACCGCGCTCTACAAACTCATCCAGGTGCTGCTGTATCGTCTTGCCGACCTGGAGCGCGAATTGCGGCGGGACTATGCCGATCACCTGCTGACCCTGGTCGATGACCCTGGCGCCCAACTGGCGGGCGCGCAGGTCGGCGATCTGGTCAAGCACCTCGATTTCTTTGACGATCCGGATGAACGGATCCGCAGCTCCGGCCTGACCATGCTCGATTTCTACCGGTGGCCGGTCATCGGCTCGCTGGTCATGCGTGGCGGACGGGGAGGATTTCTCGTTCGCGAGTTGGAATGGGCGGGGTTCCTGCGCGACCACCGCAACGACCTCCGTGCCGTCCGTGCCGAGGCCAAGCTCAGGTACGACTATCCACGTCCCATTCCATGGACCGAGATGGCCAAGCCCTCCTTATGGGTGGGCCACTCGCTGAACGAATGGGCGCGGGGCTGGGAAGTCGACCATACCATCCGCCTCTGGTTGCGGGCGCAGCTGGTGGCCGCCGTGCTGCGCGAGGAGCCTTGGCCCGTCGACTGGTTCGATCCCGCGGGCGGGATCATGCGGCCCATCCTGGTGGAGGGGGTGGTGCGCGGCGCCTACAGCGTCGGTCCCGACGGGCGGGGTGACGGCGGGAATCGCCGTACCGATACCTGCTGGCCGCTGTTCGGCCCGCTCGATCCGCTGGCGCCGTGACGCTGTTTTTTCTCGACGTCATTTCACTTGGCGATAGCGGCAAAAAACGAGCTGATCCGCCATACCCTTAGCGGATATCCGCCGATATCTGATGAAATCGATCGCGGGCGAGCCTCCACCGATCAGAGCGTCCTAACCACAACCCAGCTTGGCACCTATGCAGACCACAGCGAAGACAATCGAATTCTCTTCTTGAGTTTTGCTCCTATCTGATAGGCTGCGCCGCGCAAAATTTGAGCGCCTGGGTCTAGGCTCTTTGCCAACGCAAATGGCCGACATCTGTGTCAGAACGCTCGCCTAAACCCCTAGAAGGAGTCAGCATGCGCATTGCCGTCCGAGCCACCGAGGAAGCCATCATTCGCCTCCTGCGTGCCGGTCACCCATTGTCCGGAGACGTGGTCGATCGCGAACTTGAGACCCGGTTGCCGGTGTTCCAGAGCGTCGAAGCCGTTCCCGTCAAGAATTTCGGAATCGAAGGCACCGGTCGCATCGTCGTCGCCCGCGGCCGCAAGGACGTGTGGTTCGTCGACATCAAGCGCCGCACCAGCAAGGTGTCGCCGCAGGATGGCGAGGCCTTCCTCGACATGCGCGACAAGCTCCAGCAGCGCTATCCGGGGCAGAAGGTGACCGGCTGGCTGGTCACCACCGCCGACGTGGATGCCAAGGCCAAGACCGTCATCGCCGAACAGGGGTGCTTCGCCACTGCCGGGGCCGCCAAGCGCTGATCCGCGCAACAGACCCCACGGTCGATCGAACATGTCCCACGGGGCAGGCCACTCGGCCTGCCCTTTTTTTATGTGGCCCGCGGCTGGCCGCTCAACTGGCGCGGGCGTGGTTGCTACGCGACTCGGAACGTTGAAGCTCCTCCAGGCCAGCACTGACCACCCGCACATTGCCCGTACCCCAGATCGCCCGCAGCTTCTCCAGCAACTCATTGCTGGGGTGGACGCGCCAGAGTTCACCCAGGGTCACGGTCAGCAACACGTCCTGCGGCGTGTGCACCAGGATGCTCACCGGGCGGGTGCCGGCGTGCTCCTTGAAAGTGGTCTCGCTGGCCTGCAGCAACCGCGCCTGGTCCGCTGCGTCGCCGAAGGCGCTGGCATCGACGTGCAGGACCACCTCGCGGGTGAGCCGTTCGACCGCGAGGGCGGCGGGAATGACATCGCTGATGCGGAGGTTGGGCAGGACCTCCACCTGCGCCTCACCGGCCTCCTCGAGATCGATCGGGGGCACATCGCCGCCCTCGTCGCCGGCGATCAGCGGGCGTTGCGGCCGACGCTCACGGCGTTCGAGGGACCCGCAGAACAAGGCGACCAGATCGGGTTCACAATCGTGGCCGAATTTTTCGAAGGCACCGATTTGCGGTTCACCGCGGCGTCCTTCACGCCCTGGGAACAGTACCCCTTCGAAGCGCCCGTACTGGTCCTCCAGGGTCAGGATCGCCATGGTCTTGCCGGCTTTGGTGCGGATGACGCGCTTGTCGAGCACGACCGCGGCGATGGCGACCGTGGTCTGATTGGCCTGCGCGGCCAGTTCGCGGGTGGTGTGGGTGGCGACCGCGGCGAGGGAACCGCGCTGCTCCGCGACCGGATGGCTCGAAATCCAGTAACCAGTGAGGCTCTTCTCGAAGCCCAGCCGTTCACTGATCGTCCAGTCTGGGACCTCGGGATACCCGCGGGTCTCGTTGCGGAAGGAGTCGTCCTCTTCGAAGGTCGAGAACAGCGTCTGCTGGTTCTCCGCCCGCGTGCGGGTGAGGCGGTTGCCGCGATCGAAGGCGCGGTCCTGGGTTTCGAACAGGGAGCGCCGGTTGAGATGCAGGCTGTCGAGCGCACCGACCTTGATCAGCGATTCGACGACGCGCTTGTTGACGGTGCGGGTGTCGATGCGTTCGCAGAGATCATAGAGGCTCTGGAAGGGTCCGCGTTGGTTGCGCTCGGCGATGATGGTCTGCGCGGCGCCTTCGCCGATCGCCTTGACCCCGCCGAAACCGAAGCGGATGGATTCCTCCACAGGTCCGGGCGCGGCAGCCGGGAGGTCCGCGATGGCGGGGGTCGTGGGTTCCAAGAAAGCCGCCGCCTCGCCTTCTGCGGCGATGGGCGTGCCGGAGGACATAGCTTCGGGACTCCTCCGCTTGATCACGCGGAATTCCCAGCCGGACTCGTTGACGTCGGGGGGCAACACGGGGATGCCGGACGACCGCAGTTCTTCGACGAACTTGGTCATCTTGTCCTTGTTGTCCATTTCGTAGATCAGGTTCGCGGTCATGAAGGCGGCGTAGTGGTTGGCCTTCATGTACGCGGTCCAGTAGGCGATCAGTCCGTAGCAGGCGGAGTGGGATTTGTTGAAGCAGTACGAGGCGAAGCCCAGGATCTTCTCCCACATCTCCTTGCACTTCTTGCGGTCGAACTGATGGGTCGACCAGGCGCCCTCGATGAACTTGTCCTCGACCTTCTTCAGCACCTCGATGTCCTTCTTGCCCATCGCCTTGCGCAGATCATCGGCTTCAGCCGGGGAGAAACCGCAGAGCTCGCGGCTGATCGACATCACCTGTTCCTGATAGATGTAGAGGCCGTAGGTCTCCTTCAGCACCCCTTCAAGCACCGGGTGCGGGTAGTCGACCTTCTCGCGTCCGTGTTTGCGATCGCAGTACTGCGTATGCATGCCGGCCATCAGCGGGCCTGGGCGGTACAATGCGACCAGCGCGATGAGATCCTCGAAACGGTCGGGCTTGAGCAGCTTGATGAGTTCCTGGAAGCCAGACGACTCGCATTGGAACACCCCGAGGGTGCGGCCGGTGCCGAGCATGGCGAAGGTCTTGGGATCGGCGAGCGGCACCGTGCCGTAATCGATGGTGATCCCCTCGGTCTCTTTGGCGATGTCGGCGGCCTTCTTGAGGATCGACATGGTCTTGAGGCCGAGGAAGTCCATCTTCAGCAGGCCGCATTTTTCGATCTGCGTCATGTTGAACTGGGTCGCGGCCTTGTCCTTCACCTTGCAGATGGGCACGTAGTTCCACACCGGCCCTGGGGCGATGATCATGCCGCAGGCATGGACGCCGAGCGAGCGGCCGAGCTTCTCCAATTGCAGGGCGACATCGAGTACCTGGCGAGTGCGCTGGTCGCTGTCGTAGCGTTTGACCATGCCATCGACGGCACCGAATTCGTTCTTGTTCTTATCGAGGGGTTTGCGACCGAGACACACCTGGAGGTCGTGTTTGCCGGAGGGATCCTCCGGCACCAGATTGGCGAGTTCCTGTGATTCCTCGGGCGTCCAGTGATAAGCACGGGCGACATCCTTGATCGCCATGCGCGCCTTCATGGTGCCCAGCGTCATGATCTGCGTCACCGCGTCGTGGCCGTACTTGGCTGCCACGTAGTCGATGACTTCATTACGTCGATCCTTGCAGAAATCGATATCGATGTCGGGCATCGATTTTCGCCCGGGATTGAGGAAGCGTTCGAAGAGCAGGCCATAACGCAGAGGGCACATGTCGGTGATGCCCATGGAATACGCCACGATCGAGCCGGCGGCCGAACCGCGTCCGGGACCGACGGGGATGCCATGGTCCTTGGCCCAATTGATGAAATCGGCGACGATCAGGAAATAGGCGGCGAAGCCCATGCGCAGGATGGTGTCGAGCTCGAAGGCCAGGCGCTGATGGACCTCCTCGCTGGGCGTCTCGCCGTAGCGGCGGGTGATGCCGCGCGCGCACAATTCACGCAGCCAGGTCTCTTCGGTCTGGCCTGCGGGGCAGGGAAAGGACGGCAGGTAATAGGTGCCGGTCGGGACCTTCGAACCCTTGCAGAGGTCGACGATGCGGCGCGTATTGCTGATCGCATCGGGGCGCGTCGCGAACAGGGCCGCCATCTCGTCCGGCGTCTTCAGATAATATTCGCGACTCGGCATCCGCTTGCGGTGGGTGTCATCGACGGTGGTGACCTTCTGGATCGCCAACTGCACGTCATGGATCTCGTGGTCGCTCTGGTCGAGGTAATGCACCCAATTGGTCGCCACCACGCCCACCCCGAGCGCATCGGCCAGGGCGCAGTTCCCGGTGACGTGGTTGAGGGTGCCGTCGGCGCCGTGGTCGCTGAGTTCGACGAACAGGCGTTCGCTGCCGAAGATGCTTTTCAGCAACTCGAGTTGACGGGTGGCCTCCTCGGTGGCGCCGGCCATGAGGTGGCGGTTGAGGAACCCGTCCTTGCCCGCACCGGTCAGGCAGACCAGGCCCTCGGCGTGTGCGGCGATGGCCTCGAGATCGACCCGCGGTTCGAAGTAGAACCCTTCCATCCAGCCACGGCTGACCAGCTTGGCGAGGTTGCGGTAGCCGACCTCGTTCTGCGCCAGCAAGACCAGCTGGTGCCAGTCGCGGACCTTCTCGCGCATGCCCAGTGGCGCGACGTTGACCTGGCAACCGATGATGGCGGTGATGCCGGCATCCTTGGCCTGCGAGTAGAACTCATAGGCACCGAACAGGTTGCCGCGGTCGGTCAGCGCCACCGCGTCCATGCCCTTGGCCTTCACGCTCTTCAGCAGCCGCGCGATGGTGATCGGCGACTCCAGCAGGGTGTAGTGGCTATGCAGGTGCAGGTGGGTGAAGTCGGTCATGGCGGCGCGGCTGGCAGCGTACGCGCCTGGCCGCGCCAGCCAGTCGGCATCCGGGCCAGGGTGGGCTTGGTGTCAGCCGCTGGAGGAAGCGCCTGGGGCGCCAGCCCTCGCTCTAGAACTTGACCAGCAGGTTCGCGCCCAGCAGATAGATCAAGTCGTCGCCCGCGTTGACGCCGGCGGGCGAGAGCGCCCGGTAGCCATCATCGGGTTTGAAGACGCCGCCCAGGAGGGTGATGGTGGCATTGCGGGTATAGTCCCACGCCAGGTGCAGGTCGGCCTCCTGGCCGAAGTTTTTGCTGCCGCCGACCGCCTCGGTGGTCTTGTAGTAGCCGTAGACCGATTTGACGCGCACCCGCTTCTTGGCATCGAGCGCGACCTCGATCTTGCCTTTGAAGGCCTGCAGGTTGCCCGGGAGCAGGCGGCTCAGCTCGCCGTACTTCTCGTTCTCGACGATGTAGGTGTCGCTCAGGCCTTCCCAATTATTGATGAAGGCGTCGTTGCTGTCGTCGGCGGGATTGTCGTCACCGGTCATGTAGTCGGCCTGGAAGCCGAGGACCACCTGATCGGCATGCCAGTCGATGCCGCCGCTGAAGGCGAAACCTTTGAACTTGATGTCGTCGGTCTGATCGCCGTTCTGCATGGCGAATTCACCGAAGAGCTCGAAGGAGCCGAGGTCCGCGTCGCCACCCACGTAGTAGGTCTGCAGCGAATCGCCGCTGGTGCCGTCGCGCATCACGACGTTGCGTTCGAGATTGGCCGAGCCGGTGAAGAACAGCCGGTCGTCGCCCGACTTGGCGGGCTCCCAGTCGAGGGTGATGCCGTAGAGCTGGCTGTTGTCAGGGAGGCGGAAGACGTAAGGCGTGAGATTGACGGTGTCGAGATTGTACGATGCGCGCAGGCCATCCCAGCTGGTCACCGTGGGATAATCCGCGCGGCTGTCGTAGAGGAAGCCGGCGTGATCCTTGCGCAGGTTCCATGATACCGGCATGCGGCCGGCGCTAACCGTCAACTCGCGGTAGTTGAGGAAGTCCTTCAGCTTGACGAAGGCATCGTCGAGCACCGCGTTGCCGCTGTCACCATTCGCCGGTTCGTTGGAAACCGTCGGGGTCGCACTGTAGATCGAACCATCACTGGTGGCGCGGCTGTTACCCATCACGCCTTGACCAGCGATGGTCACCTGGACTTCGACCCGCTCATCGACCGAGATGCGGGTGCCCAATTCAGCGCGAAACCAGCCTTCCGAGCGGTGATCGCTGAGGTCGCCATTGCCATCCAGGTAGTTGCCCTGTTGGAGCCCATCGAGATCGATCAGACCCTGGATGAACACGCTGCGGCCACCGCCCTGCATCTTGCCCGGCCCGACCTCCATCACGTTGGTGCCGGTGCCGATCACGCCCGGACCCGGCACATCGGCCGCGGCGGCGACGCCGGCAAACAGAGCCAGACCAGGAACGAGCAGGAGCTGACGGTGCATCATGGGGCGGGCCTCTCAGGGGAATCGTCTTCGAAATCTCGCCGGTCGCGACCGCTCGCTGGGTGCGGTCGCGACAAGGGCGGGCACGCTAACCTGGGCAGGGCACGGTGCAATGTGTGCCGAGCCGATTTCCGTCTCGCCATCGTCCTCCGTCAGAGCTCTGGTTTGGCGTGTGCGCAGGTGTCGGCCAACTCATAGACCAATCGGTTTGCATGCACGCCTTGCGCTGGCAAGGTGCGCCCGATTCCACCGTCTCCCGCCTTCCAAGGGCAGCCCATGCGAGCATTCCTGATCCTGATCGTGTTGGCCGTCGCGGCGTATTTCGGCTGGAAGTGGCTCGCGCCGCAACCGGAGGAGAGCCTGTCCGGAGCACCCGAGAGCGGCATCCCAGGAGCGGTCAGACCGCTCACCGGACCCGGATCGGCACCGGTCGCTCCGGCCTTTGGCGCCCCGGCTGCCGCCCAGCCGCTGCCGACCGAGTTGAAGGCGGCCTACGACCAGGCCGAATCGCTGTGGAGCCAGCTCGCCAACGCCGGCGGCAGCCCTGCGACCTCGCCCAAGGCGCCGTTGCTGAACAAGCTCTACAGCGCGGTGCTGCGCGGCATCTACAACCAGGACGCGCAGAAGACGCTGGAACTCAAGTTGATCAGCGACCGTCTGACCCCGCTGGGCGACGCGCTGTTCTTCAGCAAGGCGCGTTTCGTCGACGACGAGACCGGCACCTTCCTGATGTACGAGGTCAAGCCCGGCGAGAGTCCGGACGCCATCGCCAAGAAATTCGGCATGCCGCATGAACTGCTCAATCGCATGCGTGGCCGCGAATCCGGCGACGCCCGCCTGAACCTGAATGACCTGCTCAAGGTGGTGAATGCGCGCGAGAAGGGCGGCAACTTCCTACACATCGACAAGAGCGACTTCTACCTCGACTGCTTCATCGCCGGCCTGTTCGCCCGGCGCTATGTCATCAGCCACGGCGCGGTGGAATCCCCCACGCCCTCCGGCTCTACCCGCCTGGTCGACCGCGTGCTCAATCCCGACTGGACCGATCCCAAGACCCATGAGGTCTACAAGGCCGACGACCCGCGCAACATCCTCGGCAAGGTATGGATGAAGTTCTCCGCCGAAGGCCTGGGTCAGGATGGCCTCGGCATCCATGGCTACACTGGCCCGAATCCGCAGATGCAGGCGAAGGTCAGCAACGGCTGCGTGCGGTTGGACACGCCCAAGGCGCAGGAGCTGTACCAGATGCTGGCGCACCCCGATCGCTGCCCGACCGCCGTCGCCATCGTCGAGTAGGGGGTGCAGGGGCGTAGCCCCTTGCCGGGGCGTAGCGGGGCGGCGCCCCGCGAACAACAATCCCCCGAGGGCGCCTGCGCCCCCGAGCGGGGACCAGGGCCATCGCGCGCAGCGTGATGACGACGGCGCAGCCGGCGTGAGGCCGCAGGCCTCGGCCCGCCAGTAAACACTTGCGAACCAGGAAGGCCCGGTAGCGTTCCCGCCCCTGCTAAGGAGTTAAGGTTCGTATGATTCGCGTCGAAGCCCGCTCTGGTGAACCCCTCGAAAAGACCCTCCGCCGCTTTAAGAAGCGCTGCGAAAAGGAAGGTCTGACGAAGGACATCAAGAAGAACATGTACTACGACAAGCCGAGCGAGACAAAGCGCCGCGAGTCGCGCAAGCTCGAGAAGCGCTTGCTGCAGGAGAAGCTCGAAGCCAAGGCGGCCCTGCGCCGTCGTTGAGAGCTGAGCTGAACTGACCGCGCTGCATGCAGCGCGTCCGTGCTGAACATCCGCTACCCCCGTCCACTTGCTGGGCGGGGGTTCTCGTTTGATCGGTGCCTGCGCCGTGTGGTAGAGCGCGCTCTGGATCGGATCCCTGGGCATAGCGAGCGGTTGGCGTAGAGACGACCCGCGCGTGGCGGGACGTGTCGCTGATCAGCCACGCCCGTTCCCCGCGGTGTGGGGGTTTCGCAGACGGCGCGTGGTTCCAGCATGCGGCATGTCCGCGTCCAAGGCCCTCCATCCCGCCTGGCTGATCGAACTGCGCACCTGCCCGTCGACCAACACCTGGGCGCTCGAGCACCTGGGGGAGCTGGTCGATGGAGCGTGCGTGTGGACCGAGCGCCAGACCGCTGGGCGGGGGCGCGGCGCCCATCGCTGGTTCGCTCCCACCGGGGTGCTGACCGCCAGCTTCGTGGTGCCGGTGCCAGCGCAGGTGCCGGTGGCCTACCTCTCGCTGTGCGCGGGCCTGGTGGTGGCGCATGCGGTCGAGGACCACGCTCCCGCGGCCGCGGTGCAGGTGAAGTGGCCCAACGACTGTTATGTGCAGGGTCGCAAGCTGGCCGGGGTGTTGTGCGAACGTCCGGCCTCGGGCACCAGCGACCGCGTGGTGATCGGCATCGGCCTGAATCTCGATCCCCGCTGGGAACAGGCGCCGGAGACCCTGATGTTCGCCACCGACCGTGCGCAGGCGCCCGCCAGCGTGGCGGAGGTTCGCGATCCTCCGCCCGAGCCGGTGGCGATGCTCATCTCGCTGCGGAAGTATCTGCTGGAGGCCACCGGCCTGCTCGCGGCCGGTGGTTGGAAGCAACTGCTGCCGCAACTACGGCAACGTGATTGGCTGCATGGCCGCAAGCTGCAGGTCGAGACCGCGGGCGAACGATTCAGCGGCGTGGCGGCCGGCATCGATGACGTCGGGCGTCTGCTGGTCCGGCTCAAAGGCGGGACCACCTGGGCGGTCAGCAGCGCGACCTCCTTGACGCTGGAGTGAATGAGGGAACGGCAGTGCGAAAGGCGCCTATGCCCGTCCGCACGCCCGGTGCGTCAAAGGCATGGGCAGCGCGGATGGAAATCCTCGGCTGCACCGTGTGGATCCGGCCTACGTTTCCGACCATGAAATGCGCTCACGCCTGGTCCGTGCCTCTCTTGTTGGCTGCGCTGGTGATGGTGGGCGGCTGCACCCGGCCGGCCTCTGGCGCCAGCCAGCCGCGTGGGGCTGAGCCCGGTATGGCCGCTCCGCTGCCGGCTGATCTGTCGCGCGACAGCAAATCCTACCTGGCGAACGATCCCCCGTAGCCGCGATGACTCACCCGAGCGTAGCTTCGACCTCGACCGCTTCGGCATAATCGATGCCTGGGACCTCGAAGCCGAAGAGCTGGCGGAACTCGCGTTTGAAGCTGGCGTAGTCGCTGATGGCCATCAGGTTCTCGCTGGTCACCTGCTCCCACAGCTGCGCCGTCGCTGCCTGCACATCGGCACGCATCTCCCAATCGTCGACGCGGATGCGGCCGGCCTCGTCGAGTTTCGGCGTCTTGCCGGGAGCGAGGTGATCGGCCCACAGGCGGACCATCTGCTCGATGGTGCCTTCGTGGCACTGCTTGTCTTTCATCACTTTGTAGAGCAGCGAGATGTAGAGCGGCACCACCGGGATGGCGCTCGAGGCCTGGGTCACCAGCGCCTTGTTGACGCTGACATAGGCCGCACCGCCGAGCTTCTTCAACACGCCGGCATTGAGCGCCTTGGCGGTGGTCTCGACATGCGCCTTGGCGCGGCCGATGGTGCCGTTGGTGTAGATCGGGGTGGTCAGCGCGGGCCCGATGTAGCTGTAGGCGACCGTGCGGCAGCCGGGTGCCAGCAGGTCCGCCTCGGCCAACGCCTCCATCCATAATTGCCAGTCCTCGCCACCCATGACCTTGACCGTCGCGTCGATCTCGGCGTCGACGGCCGGCGCGATGCTAACCGGTTTGAGCACATCGCTGTCGAGGTCGATGGTCTTCGAGGTGTAGGCCGGACCGATCGGCTTGAGCACACTGCTGTAGGTGGTAGCGGTGACGGGGTCGGTGCGCTTAGGAGTCGCGACGCTGTAGACCACGCAGTCGAGTTTGCCGAAACGGGCCTTGAGCGCGGCGATGGCCGCCTGCTTGCCGGCGATCGCGAAGGCATCGCCGTTGATGGTCTCGATGGTCTTGCCCTGGGCCTTGGCCAGGCGATGGACCTCGGCCAAGTTGTAGAAGCCGCCCGAACCGGCCTTCTCACCCGCGCCCGGACGTTCGAAACAGGCGCCCAACACCTTAGCCCCATGACCCCAGGCCAGGGTGATCAGCGAGGACAGGCCGTAACCGGCGCTCGATCCGATCAC
>JANPIY010000207.1:0-3050 GCA_031425255.1 Planctomycetota bacterium | reverse complement strand
TCAGCCGTGGTTTTGATCTGGAGGTCGTCCTTGTACAGGAACATAAAGTTGCGCACGTCGATGACGCCACCCTTGCGCCAGCGAAAGGTCTCGGAGCTGAACACCCGGCCCTGCTCGTCGATGTCGATGGCGATAGCGTTGAGGATCTGCTGGTCCTTCGCCCACACCGCCGCCTGCATTCCCTCGGGCACCTTCAGCCCCTTGAGGAACTCCGCCTCGCCCTTGTTCGGGCCGGTCGGTATTGGTGTCATCCCATGGTCGGCATCGACCGCCAGTGCGATGACGCTGCATACAGACATCAGGGCGAGGGGGCGAATGAGCACGGAGCCAATCGCGCCGAGAATGCCCTTCCTGACACGTGAGCTTGGACTGGCTCCGTGACTATCGCTCATGTTGCTGATGACATGGTTGAGAAACTCTCTGATGGCCCACCTCCACGGCTGTGTCGTTCGGAGATACGGTCGCGGATATACTCCGATGATACGAATCTTGTCACACCATCGTGGACTCCTGTCGCCGATCTCGCCGTGTTACGTTCAACAGCATTGCGCTGAGGAGACATGAGGTGGGCGCGGACACCCCAGTAGTGAGGCACGCCACGCAACCAAAGTGCAATTCCGGATGACGAGGTTCCCAGCAACGAGGCACCACATGAACGGTATGGTTCACGGATTCGCAACGCGTCATACCCAGCCCAAAGAAGCAGGACGCCTCCACGAATCGCGCGGTACCTTGTACCAGGAGATCTCATGTCCACCCGCCTCGCCGTGATGACATTTCTGGCCCTATCCGTGCTCGCCACCGCGGCAGAACCGTCGTCCGTCACGATCCACGAAGATGCTGACTCCGTCACGCTCGCAAACGGGATCGTCACAGCACGTGTCGCGAAAGCCACGGCCAGGCTCACCTCGCTACGCTACCGTGACCTGGACTTCCTCAGCAGCGGTCAAGGGTACATGAACTGCTACGGGAACGGCAGCGATGGCGTCAAGACGGAGAAGAAGCCCGGCGTCCCGAGCACCAGGCTGACTCACGATCCGGCGACTACAGCTGGGGATGTGGGCGAGGTGGCGATCACCTTCCCGGCGACGGGGGAACCCGGCACCGTTCCCTTCACCATTGAGGTGCGATACACCCTGCGTCGAGGAGATTCAGGTGTCTATGCGTGGTGCATCCTGAACCATGCCGCGGGAGCTCCTGCGTTCGACATCGAGGCGGGGACCTTCGTCTTCAAGCTGAATCCCAGGGTGTTCGACTACCTCACGATCAATGATCGACGCCGCCTGCAGATGGCCAGTGGTGAAGATTGGATCGCGGGCGAAAAGCTGAACCTGAAAGAGGCCCGCCGCATGACCAGCGGCCCGCGAAAAGGGGAGGTCGAACACAAGTACGACTTTGCAGCCCTGTACGGGGAAACGCCCACCTATGGGTGGAGCAGCACGACGCACCGGGTCGGCCTGTGGATGATGAATTCCAATCAGGAGTTCATGAGCGGCGGTCCGCTGCGGGTGGACTTGACCGGTCACATCGATGGCAAACCGGCGCTCCCCGCCGATCCGACGCTCCTGCTGGTCTGGCACAGCCTGCACTACGGTGGCCAACTCATCCAGGTGCACAGCGGCGATGCGTGGCGGAAGGTGATCGGTCCAGTCCTGCTCTACTGCAATGGCGATGGAGACCACGACACTCTGTGGCAGGACGCGCGCAAGCGCGCTGCACAAGAGCACGCAGCATGGCCATTCCCATGGGCTCAGGCCCCGGGACTGGTTCCCAGATCCGAGCGTGGTCACGTCACTGGCCAACTGCAGGTTCGCGATCCGCAATCCTCGTCGGCGCATGCGGCACACGCCTGGGTCGGACTCGCGGCACCACCCTACGAGGCGCTCATCGACGGGAAGACAGCTGGGACCATCGATTGGCAGGTCGATGGCAAATTCTATCAGCATTGGACGCGCGCGGACGGTGCCGGACGTTTCACCATTCCGATGGTCCGCCCAGGCACCTACACCCTGCACGCAGTAGCAGACGGTATCTTCGGCGAGTATCGCCATGCCACCGTCACCGTGAAGCCCGGTGAGAAGCTCGATCTGGGGTCGCTCACCTGGGTTCCCATGCGGTATGGCACGCAGGTGTGGGAAATCGGCATACCAAACCGCAGCGCCGAGGAATTCCGCCACGGTGACCACTACTGGCAATGGGGCCTGTACCAATTGTACCCGACCGAGTTTCCGAACGATGTCGACTTCACCATCGGGAAAAGCGACCACCGCACGGATTGGAACTACGTACAGCCGGCTGTCCCCACGGGCGATGGCAAATGGAAGGGGACCACGTGGCGCATCCGTTTCGACCATGGTGGCCCATCGCGTGGGACAGCGACCCTGCGTCTCGGCATCTGCGGTGCTCGTGGCGGATCGATCGATGTGCTGGTCAACGGGTCCGCGGTCGGCGGCACCGGACCGCTTCCGCAAAACAGCGTCATGCATCGTGATGGCATCCGCGCGGTGCTGTATGAACGTCTCATTCGATTCGACGCCAACCTGCTCGCGGCCGGGAAAAATGTCATTGAGCTGAGCCGTGGATCCGTGCGGGATTGGACGGACGGCATCCTCTACGACTATGTGCGCTTGGAGCTGGACGAGGCGGCCGTCCCCGCACCTGCGACCCGCTAGGGCCCTTGACCTGCCAGCACTCCATCAGCGCCAAATCCGCCATCAGAGAAAGAATTACGAGCCTCATCATGATCGGACTGCATCTATTGTCATTGATACGCGTTCATGCACTGGGGATCCTCACCTGCGCCCTCGCTGTGGTCGATGCTGGCGAGCCGACCTCCGTCGTGCGTCTGCAGTGGCTCGATACCACCCCACCCACGGCTGCCATCGGGGTCACCTGGGGGGTGCCCTGGCCGCAAGGGACGCGGACGCGTTCCCAGCAGCTTGTCGTGCGTACGGTGACCGGTCAGGCCGTGCCGACGCATAGCTGGCCCTTGGCGTTCTGGCCGGATGGCTCGGTGAAATGGTCGGGGGTGGCCATCGCCGCCGATGCCC
>JANPIY010000206.1:0-2595 GCA_031425255.1 Planctomycetota bacterium | reverse complement strand
TTCGCGATCCTTGGCCTGCGTTCGCTGTATTTCGCCCTCTCGGGAATGATGGATGTGTTCCACTATCTCAAATATGGACTGTCGGCGATCCTGGTTTTTGTTGGCGGCAAGATGCTGGCCCATGCCATTACCGTTGAAACCGTCGTGATCGATTCAGCCGGCCAGGCGATGACGGTGCTCGTGCCGTTCAAGGTGTCGATTCATCTGTCTCTGGCGGTGATTGGCGGAATCCTGGCGTTCACGGTGATCGCATCGCTCGTGCGCTTGTGGCTGCTGCGACGGCACGGAGCGAATTCCAGCGTGTTGTGAGGTCATCGCCTCCGCGGGAATCCAAGGCTGGCGCTTTGTTAATGCCCGGGTTTTGTCTGGGGTGAGGCAGCTTCCCCTAACGCTTTCCTCATGTCGTTGTCATGGGAGACAATCACATCCTAACACGGGTGCTCGCATCCTTCCTGTCGTCGAGGAGATGCCCATGTCCGCCATGATCGTCGTAAGCGCCATATTGATCGTCGCCCTGTTGCTCTATCTGGTCTTGGTAGTCGCCAAGCCGGAGTGGTTCCAATGAGCCTGCTTGCCGATCCTTTGGGCTGGGTGCAGCTCGGCCTCTTCATCGCCATCCTGATCGTCGTGGCGCCACTCATCGGCTTGGGCATCGCCCGCGTCTTCGACGCTGGTCGTCCGCTGAAACGCTGGGAGGCGTTCTGTCTGCGCACCTGCGGCGTGGCCGCGGATTCGGAGATGGGATGGCGGACCTATGCGGGGGCGATCCTGCTCTTCAACCTGCTTGGGCTGCTGGTGGTGTTTGCTCTTCAACTCCTGCAAGGAGTTCTGCCCGGTAATCCGGCGGGCATGGCCGCGGTGCCCTGGCACCTCGCGCTCAACACCGCCATCAGCTTCGCAACCAACACCAACTGGCAGGCTTATGGCGGCGAGAGCACCATGAGCCACCTGACGCAGGCGCTCGGGCTCGGGGTACAGAACTTCCTTTCCGCCGCCACCGGCATCGCCGTGCTGGTCGCCCTGGCGCGCGGTTTCGTGCGCGAACGCGCTGCCACCATCGGCAATGCCTGGGTCGATCTCTGGCGTTCAACCGTGTGGGTGCTGTTACCGGCGTGCCTCGCCTTCGCCCTGGTGCTGGTCTCGCAAGGCGTGGTCCAGAACTGGAGCGCGCCGGTCGAGGCGACGTTGCTGCAGCCGATCGCGGCGGCAGCCGATGGCAGCACTCCAGCGGTGACCACTCAGGCCATCGCGACCGGCCCGGCGGCGTCACAGATCGCCATCAAACAGCTCGGCACCAATGGCGGCGGATTCTTCAACGCTAACTCCGCCCATCCCTTCGAGAACCCGACGCCGCTGACCAACCTGCTGGAGTGTCTGGCGATTCTGCTCATCTCCGCCGGCCTGTGCTTCGCCTTCGGTCGACTGATCGGCGATCATCGTCAAGGGCGGGCTCTGTTCACCGCGATGGTGCTGCTGTTCATCGCCGCGCTCATCCCGTGTTGGTGGGCTGAAGCCGGGGGCAATCCGCGTTTGGATGCAGTGGGCGTCACCGCTGACGGAAATTGGGAAGGCAAGGAGGTGCGTTTCGGGGTGGCCAATTCCGCGCTGTGGGCGGTCACCACCACGGCGGCCTCCAATGGCTCGGTCAATGCCATGCACGACTCCTTCACCCCGCTCGGTGGGATGGTTCCGATGGTGCTTATGCAACTCGGCGAGGTGGTTTTCGGCGGGGTCGGGTCCGGCCTCTATGGCATGATCCTCTTCGCCTTGGTGGCGGTGTTCGTTGCCGGTCTCATGGTCGGTCGCACCCCCGAATATCTGGGCAAGAAGATCGAGGCGTGTGAAGTCCAATGGACCGTCGTCGGGCTGATCGCGCCATCGCTGATGGTGCTGCTCGGAACGGCGTTGGCTGTCTCCACAGGTAATGGCCGCGCCGGCATCTTCAATCCCGGGCCACATGGTTTCAGCGAGGTGCTCTACAACCTCACTTCGGCTGCCAACAATAATGGCAGCGCCTTCGGCGGCATGACGGTGAACACCCTGTTCTACGATCTGCTGACCGGCGTGGCGATGCTGATCGGACGCTATGGGGTGATGATACCGGTGCTCGCCATCGCTGGCGCGCTGGCGGCCAAGGGCCGCGTGCCCGCGAGTGTCGGCACGTTGCCGACCCACCGTCCACTCTTCATTGGAATGCTCATCGGAGTCATCGTACTGGTGGGTGCGCTGACTTTCCTTCCCGCGCTGGTGCTCGGTCCGGTTGCGGCGCATCAGGAGATGACGCGATGAACCTTGCCATGCGCTCAACGACGAATGCATCTGCGCGCGACGGTGGGTGTAGAGGTGAAGTCACATTCCTGCTCAGCGAACGGCAGTCGCGCATGGTGTCCGCTTGCCATCTCTTGTCCCACGTGGATGCCCAGCCATGAGCCAATCCGCTCCCCCATCTCTGCTTACCGCAGCCAATCTGCGCCGTGCCGTGGTCGATAGCCTGGTACGGCTCAACCCGATTCGCCAACTGAAGAATCCGGTGATGTTCGTCACCTGGATAGGAGCCGCCCTGACCACGGCGCTGTGGCTGATGGCACTGATGGG
>JANPIY010000205.1:0-7743 GCA_031425255.1 Planctomycetota bacterium | reverse complement strand
CTGCGGCCGATTCTTCTTCGCTCGCTTCACCGCATTGGGTTCCAGCCATCCATGTGCAGCACCGCCACGAGGTGAGCAGGCCGACATTGTCGCTTGGCGCTACAGTGGTCACCCAACACGCGAACTGTATACGGATGTGCCATGCCGCATCCTGGCCACCCCGTGTCGAGCACCCACGTCCTGACCGCCTTCGCTGGTGAGCATCTGCTGGCGTTTCCCAGCGCCGCCACCGCCCACCTCGCCAGTTGTCCCTGCAGTCCGCCGCCCCCTGGGGCCGCACCTTGGCTGGGTGGCGTGGCGGTCTGGCAGGAGCAGGTGCTGTGGGTGCTCGATCCGGTCGGCCTGAGCCGCAGCGACCCGTGCCAGGCCACCGCCGGCGCCAGGGATCGCCTGGTGGTGGTGGTCGACAGCCGGGTCGAAAGCGGGGACGGTCACGGCGGCTGGGGCGTGTTGATCTCGACTCCGGCCGGACTCGCGCAAGCCACCCCCATCGCCGGCGAGCTGATGACCACCTGCCCGGCCCCCTGGCTGCGGCCGTGCCTGCTGCACCACGGACGGCGGGCCTGGCTGGTCGATACCGTGGCCATCGCCGCGGACCTGCAGCGCGCGGCGGCGGCATGAACACCGCGCTGCTGCTGCCCACCCAGCTCGACCCCGCGCTGCGCCCACGTCTCGAACGCGCGGCCGAACTGGCGCGCCTGGTGATCCGCACCTGGGAGCCGCGCGCCGGCGGACAGAGCCGGCCCGATGTCATCCTCGCCGGCCTGATGCACGGCTGCCGGACTCTTCCCGATGAGCTCGTGCGGCTCGCCGACGAGACCTATCCCGGCACCCCGGTCCTGCTGGTCTGTCCTGAGTCCCTGGTCCAGCCGGTGGTCATGCTGCAGGGTGGCCGGCTGTGCCTGCTCGGTCCGCCGCACGCCGTGGAAGCCATCGTCACCCAGCTCGGGGTCGCCTTGAGCTGGCGTGAGCGCGAGGCCGAGACCCGGCGCATCGCCCTGCCGCCGCCCGAGGCGGTGGCCGAACGAGTAGTACGGCGCAGCGATCATCTCCACGGTAACCGCTGGGCGGCCTTCATCGCGCCGGTGGAGGAGGCCGGCGGACCGCACGTCGAATTGGATCTCGACCACGGTTTCACCGCGCTGGTGGCGCCGATGCCATCCGGGCACCAACGCGCGCTTACCAGCGGTCTGCTGCCCGCCCTCGAGGCGTGGGCGGATCAGTCCGATGCCGATCAGCTGACGCGTGCGCTGGCAGGTCATGCCGGCACCTGGGCGGCGATGGCCCACCTCGATGAGACCGGTCAACGCTGGTTGCTGGTGGACGACGCCCGCCGCTGGCCGCTGCTGATGTACTCGCCGCACCGGCTGCCAGCCTGCTGGCGCTTCCTGGCCGCTGACGCCGATCACCACCTGCAGGTCATCGAGGCCGAAGCGGAGGATGTGGTGCTGATCGCCGCGCCGTTGCCGGACGATCCGGCGTTCAGCGCCGCCACGTTGGCGGCGGTCGCGGCGGATGGCGGCCAGGCCCTGGCCACGCATCTGGTCACGCAGGCGCGCCGGCTGGAGACCGCGATCGCCGCGGTGGTGCTGGAGCGGCGCCCATGACGGCGGCCACCGGCCCGATCCTGATCATCGACGACAGCCTCACCATCCGCCGGCTGCTGGAGATGACGTTGGGCAAACTCGGCCTGGTGCTAGAGACCGCGGCGCTCGGGCGCACCGGCCTCGACCTCGCCCGGCGACTGCAGCCGCGCCTGATCCTGCTCGACTACGTCCTGCCGGACATCCGCGGCAGCGAGGTCTGCGCCGAACTCGCAAACGATCCCACCACCGCCGCCATTCCGATCGTCGTGATGTCGGCCAAGGGCGACGACATCAGGCCGCTCTTCAAGCACCAGCGCGCGGTCCAGGAATTCATCGCCAAACCGTTCTCACCGGTGGAGATCAGCCATCTGGTCGAGCAGGTGCTGGCACGCATCGACGCCGCCGCCGCCAAGACGGACGCTCCCGTTGGCGTCACCGGTCAGCCCGCAGCCGTGCGCTGCGACGCCGTCCCCGCGGCTGCGCGTGAGAGTGCGGCGCGGCTGGTGTTCTCGGTCATGCGTGAACGCCTGGCGCGCATTCCCGAATGGTGTAATGAGCTCAATGGCCAGGCACCGGCGACGTTCTTCGCGCGCAAGCTGCTGACCCAGGACGTGGTCGGCAGTCTGCTCGATGGCCTCGCCCGCCCGGCGCCGGCCCCGCAGCAGCCCGGCGCTGATCACCACGCCACCAGTCCCTTCGCCGGCAGCACGGCCTTCCTCGCCACCGGCCCCTTGCTGCGGCTGGTGGCCGACAGCCATCGCAGTGGGGAGTTGCGCCTGTCCGGCGGCGAGGGTGATCTCAGCCTGTATTTCGAACGCGGCGACCTGCTGCTGGCGCTGGCCCGCGACCGCGAGGCGGCACGGCGCACCGCCGCCATGGCGGGCAGGGGCGGCCAGCGCGGCGACGGGCCGCCCCCCGAGGTCTGGTCGAGCGTCCTCGACGAGGCCCAGCGCACGGGCTCGCCGATCATCGCGCTGCTCGCGGAGCAGGGCCTGCTGGGCGACGATGCGCGCGGCGTGCTGCATCGCCATGGCCGCGAGGTCCTCCTCCAGGCGCTCGGCTGCGGACCGCTGAGCTACCACTGGCGGGGTGGCGCGCTGCCGGGATTCGTCGTCGCCTTGGGTCAACCCATCCCGCTCGACCAGGTGACGCTCGAACGCCTGCGCCTGGTCGACGACTGGTCGCAGATCGAACTCCAGGTGACCTCGCTCGACCAGGTGTGCGAACGGGTCCCTGGGTTCCGCCAACACTTCCTGCGCTTCGACTTGGACGAGGTCGAACGGCGCGTGCTGCTGCACATCAATGGGCGCCATCAGGTGAAGGACCTGGTCAGCCGCAGTGGGCTGTCGACCTTCGAGGTCTTCCACATCCTCTACCGCCTGATGCAGGTGCGGCTGGTCCGCCAGCGCGCCAGCGCCGACGAGCGCGCCCACAGCGTCGCGCCGATCCTGATCGGCGACGCCGACGAGACCGGCGTCCGTCAGCCGTTGCTGCGCTGGCTGGCCGCGCGCGCGGGCGCGCCGGCGCTGGTCGGCACCACTCCGGACCACGCGCTTGAACGCATCGTCGCTGATGCACCTGGGCTGGCGCTGATCGATGCCGACAGCGAGGTCGGAGCGGCGGTCGCCGGGGCGGTGCGCGCGCACCTCGAGATCTCCGACACCACCCTGGTGGCGCTGGTCGGACGCTGCGACCGCCGCCGCAGCGAACAGCTGACCGCCGCCGGTTTCGATGTGGTGCTGGCCAAGCCCATCCACCTACGCGCCGTCGCCCGCCTGCTGGACCGCTGAATGCCTGCTGCCCGCCCGAGGATCCCATGAGCACCGTACTCATCGTCGACGACATGCAGACCGATCGCGACCTGCTGGGCAAGGTGGTGCTGGCGAGCGGCAACCAGCCGGCCTACGCCACCAATGGCCAGGAGGCCCTGCGCAAGGCCGTCGAGGTCAAGCCGGCGCTCATCCTGCTCGATGTGGTGATGCCCGGCATCGACGGCTTCAGCGCCTGCCGCCAGCTCAAGCGCAATGCCGAGACCGCCGCCATCCCGGTGGTGCTGATCACCCTCAAGGGCACGGCCAGCGATGTCTTCTGGGGCAAGAAGCAGGGCGCCGACGACCACCTCACCAAGCCCTTCACCACCGACCGGCTGATGAGCATCATCCGCCGCTTCGCCCCATGAGCGCCGCTCTAAGCCCCGCCTCCGGCAAGCTCTGCGTCTTCAGCGTCGACTCGGGCTGTTATGCCATCGATGCCGCGCTGGTCGGCGAGGTCGCCACCATCGACGAGCCGACGCCCTTGCCGCGCTGCCATCCGGCGGTGCTCGGCCTGGTCAACCTGCGCGGCCAGGCGCTGGCCATCGTCGATCTGGCGCAGGTGCTCGGCATCGATGGCCCGGATCAGCCCCTGCCCAGCGCGGGCAGCCGGGTGCTGGTGCTGCGTCTGCCTGGGCGCAGCGCGGGCACGGTGGTGACGCGCGTGGAAGGCGTCATCGCCCGCGATCCCGCCGCCTTCCGCGCCGCCAATCGCAGCGCCGAGCCGGCCTGGATCGCCGGTTTCCAGGTCCTCGCGCGCCGCGGCGGCCAGTCCCAGGGCGAACTGGTGGCCACCGTCATCGCGCCCGAGGAACTCGCCCTGCGCCTGTCCGCCCTCGCCTTCCACCGTCCCGCGCCACACGGCGTCTGAGCCTTCCAGGAGTCCGTCCCCATGCCCTTCGCCCATCCGTCCGCCGCGACACCCAACCGCGCGCTGCGCGCGTTCTTCTGGCCGGTCTACTACTTCCTCGAGAAGGTGAAGTTCGCGCGTTCGCTCCTGCTGCTGCTGCTGCTGCTGCCGGCCGGCTACGTCGCCTACCTGCTGGTGAACCAGACCAGCGGTTCGGTGGAGTTCAGCCGCAAGGAGAGCGACGGCATCACCTACATCACGCCGGTACGCGGCCTGCTCGCGGTGCTGCAGCAGATGCGCGTGCTAGGCTTCAACCCCGATGCCGCGAGCCGGGACCGGCTGCCGGCGCTGATCAATGAAGCCGATCGGCTGGTCGCCGAGATCGATCAGGTGGACCACCGCTTTGGCGCCGAACTGGTCACCACCCAGACCTGGGATGGCATCCGCAGCGAATGGAACCGGCTCAAGTCCACCAGCTTCACCACCGCGCTGGAACGCGAGGCCGCCTACGCGGGGCTGACCAGCCGCATCGCCGGCGAGCTGATCGTCAACCAGGCCGGCAACTATTCGAACCTCATCCTCGATCCCGACCTCGACAGCTACTGGATGATGGACGCCTACGTCTTCAAGCTGCCCGACCTGGGCCAGGTCGCGGCCGCGACCGGCACCGCCGGACTCGCCGCCATCGCCGACGGCAGCGTGACCAACGAGGAACGTGTCACCGTCGCCGGCAACCTGGCGCTGATCAACGCCAGCGCCGCCCTGCTGCTCGACACCAATCTCAAGACCGCGCTGAAGGACAACGAGATGTACAACGCCGCCCAAGGCCGTGAGGGCAACCGCCAACTGCGTCCGGCCCTGGAAGGACGCTTCGAGTCCACGGTCAAGGACCTGCGCGCCTTCACCAGCCGCATCGGCGATGAACTGCTCAAGCCGGCCGCTCCCGGGATCGACGCCAGGGAACTGGTGCGCGAGACCAGTTCCATCATCGACCAGATCCAGGCGCTGCAGATCGCGGTCGGACCGCAGCTTGACCGGCTCTGCGTCGAACGCGCCGACCGCTACCGTCAGACCCGGTTGACCGGCATCATCACCTTCATCCTCGCGGCGCTGCTGATCAGCTACGTGTTCAACGGCTTCACCAGCTCGGTGAAGACCTCGCAGGCGCGCATCGTCGAGGAGAACGCCCAGCTCCAGCGCGACATCCTCGGCCTGCTGGAGGTGGTATCGAACGCCGCCGATGGCGATCTCACCGTCCGTGCCAAGGTCGGCGAAGGTACCCTCGGCAACGTCGCCGACGCCTTCAATCAGATGATGGAGTCCTGGCAGCAGCTGGTGGGCGCGATCAAGCTCCAGCTCGATCGCACCGGCCAGGCGGTCGGCGACCTGCGCCTGGCGGCCACCACCATGGCCAGCGGCGCTTCGCGCCAGGCCGGCGAGGTGGTCGACGCCACCACCTCGGTGCAGCGCATGAGCGAGGAGATCCACCGCGTGTCGGACCATGCCGAACACGCCGCCTCGGCGGCCAAACGCACGCAGGAATCCGCCCAGCAGGGCTCGTCGTCGGTGCACAACGTGGTGCTGGGCATGGACACCCTGCGCTCGCTGGTGCAGGCCGGTGCCAAGAAGGTGAAATCCCTCGGCGACCGCAGCATGGAGATCACCTCGATCGTCGGCGCCATCACCAAGATCAGCGAGCAGACCAACATGCTGGCGCTCAACGCCGCGATCGAGGCCGCGCGCGCCGGCGATCAGGGCCGCGGCTTCAGCGTGGTCGCCGACGAGGTGCGCAAGCTCGCGGAACGCACCGCCCTGGCGACCCAGGAGATCGACAAGCTGGTGCGCAACATCCAGGCCGAGACCACCGAATCGGTGCACGCCATCGAGCGTCAGACCCAGGTGGTGGAGGACGAGGGCCGCGCGGTGGCGACCGCCGGTAGCGCCCTGGCGAAGATCCAGGATGTGTCGAGCCAGTCTTCCAGCCTGGCCACCGACATCGCCGCGATCGCCAAGATCCAGGTCGCCGACGCGCTGTCGGTGGTGGGGACCATGCAGCGCATCTCGAGCATCGCGCGCGAAACCGAATCCAGCGCGCAGGGTTCGCTCACCATCGTCAAGGGCCTGGGCGAACTCTCGGAGCAGCTGCGCAACAGCATCGGCCGCTTCAAGGTGCGCTGAATCGCATGGACACGTTCTCCCTCGCAGACGTCGGTGGGCCATTCCGGGCCGACATCGGTTCCGCCCTGGCAGCCATGCGCGTGCGCGTGGAGACGCTGCTGAGCGCCCCGCTCCTGGGTGACGAGGACGTGGCGCGCCTGCGCGCCGATCTCGACCATTTGGAGGATGGCTGCCATACCATCATCGGCAGCAGCTCGTTGGTGGCGGCGCACGGACTGGTGACCGGCGCCGGCACCTTGCGCCTGGTGGTCGGCAGGTGGCGGAGCGCGCTGACCGCCGCGCTCGCCGCCAGCAGGCACCTGCGGCAGGTCGGCGAGCTCGCGACGCATGGGCTGGATGATCTGGGGCGACTCCTCGATCTCGAACTGGCGCACCGTCGCGAGGCGGCGGATGCGCTCGCCCAGGCTGGTGCGCAGCGCCTCGCCCTGGTCGATCAGGTGGAGGAGGCGGACGGCGGCGCATTACCAGCGCCGGCTCCGCCGGCAGCGGAGCCCACTCGATCAACGGCAACGGCATCAGCGCCATCGGCGGCGGGTGACGAAGCCGGGTTCGATTTCGTCGATGAGGCCGCGGCGTTCGCCCCGGCAGACCGCACCGCACTCAGCGCCGGGGCGTCCGAGGGTGGCGAATTCGATTTCGGCATCCTCGACGATGAACGGGAGGTGGGAGGCACGGCAGCACCCGCAGCGGCCATCGCGCCGCGATCGGAGCAACGCGCGGCGCCCGCGGCCAAGGCCGGCGGGATCGCCGATGAGGTGGTCGCGGTCTTCGCACAGGAGGCGGCCGAACTGCTCGACGGCATGGACCGCTGGGCCTTGGAACTGGAACGGGGCGAGGACGCCGGGCCGCGCCTGCGCGAGCTGTTCCGCGCCTACCACACCTTCAAGGGCTCGGCCAACACCGTCGGTCTGAGCGCGCTCGGGGCGATCGCCCATGTGGTCGAGGACGGCCTGGTCGAACACGATGCCGCGCGCGCCAGCACCCTGCGGCGTCCGCTCGCCGAGCTCCTGCTGCGGGTGCAACGCGACCTGCGCCAGGGCCTGCGTGGTCCGCCGGCCGACAGCAGCTGGCTGGCTGGCGCCATCGCCGCTCTGGCGAGCGCGGATGGCGACCACAGCCATGACACCCGCGTGCTGCGGGCGCAACCGTTGGACGAGGCGGCGGAACCGGCCCCGGCTGGACGGCGTTCACTGCGCGTCGCCGCTGAACAACTCGACCACCTGATGGATCTCACGGGAGAACTGGTGATCGGCCGCTCGCGCCTGGGAGCGCGCGTGAGCACGCTGGGAGAACTCGCACGCGACCTGTTGGCGAGCCG
>JANPIY010000204.1:0-8795 GCA_031425255.1 Planctomycetota bacterium | reverse complement strand
CCCCCCCCCCCCACCCCCACCTCCTCCCCCCCCCCCTTTATGCCCGGGCCGGGCCGCGGGCCCACCCCCCCCACCTCGTGGCGGCGGCGCCCGCCCGCGGCGGGGGGGGCTACGCGGTGGCCCGCCCGCACGACGCCCCCGCCTGGGAGCTGCTTGGCCTCGTCCCCGGCGACCTCGCAACGATCAGCGGCGCCTTGGAAAAACAGCTGGTGGAGGTCACGGCGATCTTCCTGACCACCTAGACTCTCCGGCACTCAGCACGGCTCCCTGCGGTCGGAAGGAACCAGCGAAGACCGGTCGAACCGCTGAGTCTCTTGGCGGCTTGGCCGCTTCTAGCTGATCGGCAACCGAGTTCCTCGACGGCGACCTATCTCATGGAGGGAGATGATATGTGCCACGGAGCTCACAGAGCACACAGAGGAGACCTGCTCTTCTCTGTGCGCTCCGTGAGCTCGGTGGTGAATATCGGCTGTCGGTCGCCGTTGAGGGAGTTGCTTGGAAGATCCCAAAGGCCGCCGAGAGCAGATTTTGAGCTCTGCGCCCTTTGCGCCCTCCGCGGTTTGAACCTTTTTTTTCGCAGGCGCGAATGGCGAGCTGCGAGGTTCGGCCATCCGCCTCAGCCGAGCTCCTGGTCGGTCCAGCGTTTCAGCGTCACGCGGTTGATGCCCAGCAGTTCGCCGGCCTGCAGGTAGTTGCCCTTGGTGTGCGCCAACACCTGCTCCAACAGTGGGACCCGCGCGCGTTGCAGGCAGCGTTCATGGATCGTCCCAGGGGCGGAGACCATCAGCTCGCGGGTCATGGCGCCGACCAGCGCGGCCAGGTCGCGACCTTCCTCCGCCTGGGCGCTGTCGAGGTGCTCCTGCGCGATGACGCCGCCGGGGGCGAAGATCGCCGCCTCTTCGAGCCGATGTTTCAGTTCGCGCACGTTGCCTGGCCAGGCGTGCGCCTCGAGCACCGCCATGGCGTCGGTGGTGACGCTGATGGTGCGGCCCAGTCGTCGGGCGATGCCGACCAGCAGCGCCGAGATCAGGCTCGGCAGATCCTCGGGCCGTTCACTGATGGCTGGCGTCGCGATGGTCACCCCGCGCAGGCGATAGAAGAGGTCGCCGCGCAGGGTCGCGCCGGCGCCGGACAGCGCCCGGTTGCTGGCGGCGATCACCCGCACATCGACGGCGATCTCCGCGCTGCCCCCGACCGGTAGCACGCGATGATGATCGAGGAAACGCAGCAGGCTGACCTGTGCCGCGGGCGGCAGGTCGCCGACCTCATCGAGGAACAACACGCCGCCGCCCGCGGCCTGGCAGCGCCCGGCGCGCGCGGTGGCCGCACCGGTGAAAGCGCCGGCGACGTGGCCGAAGAGTTCGCTCTCCACCAGCGCGGCGGGGATGGCGCCGCAGTTGACGGCGACGAAGGGCCCGTCGGAACGTCGGCTGAAACGATGGATGCTGCGCGCCACCAATTCCTTGCCGGTGCCCGAAGGGCCATGGATCAGCACCGGGACCTCGCTGGCGGCGGCGGCGGCGATGCGGCGATAGACCTCCTGCATGGGCGCCGAGGAGCCGACCAGTCCTGGGTGCTCGTCACCGGCGGCGACGGCGATGGCCAGACGCTGGCGACCGCAGGCCCGGCGCGCCAGTTCGAGGGTGCGATCGAGATCGAGCGGCTTGGGCAGATAGCCGAAGGCCCCGCGCTCACCCGCCTGCACCGCGACCGCGAGCGAGCCATACGCGGTGGTGAGGACCACCGGGACGCCGGGGAGATCCCGACGGAAGGTGGTGAGCAGATCCATGCCATCGCCGCCGGGCATGCGCAGGTCGGTGATCACCAGATCGGGACGGCGGCGCCGGGCCAGGCGACGGGCGATGGCACTGGTCGCGGCGACGTCCACCGCGAAACCGTCCTGGGTCAAGACCTGGCGCAGCGCCCAACATACCGCGGCATCATCGTCGACGATCAGGACCAGGGGCAGGTTGGCGATCATGCGGGTGGTGATCCGGGTGGAGACGAGGACGTGGGGCGAGCGCCACCAGGCGGCGTCGTAGCAAGCGCTGTTCCCACCACGCGGGTGAAACACCGCCGCAAACGCTCGGCATTGCTCGCGAACCCGACAGCAGCGCCGGCCGGCGGTGCACAAATGGGCAGACCCTGCCACGGTGGTGCCTGCTGCTTGGCACTCGTGGTGCACAGAGGGGCTCAGGAGTTCCGCCATGTCCTGTGCCCGTTCCCGACTGCTTGCCCAGGCCATGAGCTGGATCCTGCCGCTGATCACGGTCGCCGCTCCGCTCTGCCCAGCGGCCGAAATCACCACGCGCGGCCCGGCCTTGCGGCCGACCCCCGCCCTGGTCGAGCCGGTGATCGCCGAGGCCCAGCGGTGGTTGCTGGCTCAGCAGCAGGACGACGGCGCCTTCCTGCCGGGGACGCAGTTCACCCTCGGCATCACCGCGCTGGCGGCGCACGCCCTCGCCTCGCCGCCGCTGGCATTGCGCGCGGATGATCCGCGTTTGCTCAGAGCGCTGGCCTTCGTGCACACCTTCCGCCAGGCCGATGGCGGATTCTACCGCCCCGACGAGGGGCTCGGCGGGTATGGTACCTCGCTCGCGCTAATGGCCTTCGCCGCCGCTGGCGTGAACGACCCGGAGGTGGTCCGCGGTGCACAGAACTATCTCTTCGGCATCCAGAACCGTGATCCGGCCAGCATCTGCGTCGGCGGCATCGGTTACGGTCCCGAAGGCCCAGGGCAGGAGGATCTGCACAACACCGCCACGGCGGTGGTCGCGCTGCGCGCCTCCGGCGTACCGGCGAGCGACGCCCGCCTGCAACTGGCGCTGCGCTTCATCGAGTCCTGCCAGAACCTCTCGCACCACCAGCGTGCCCCCGGGGGCATCGAGGAGCCGGCGCGCCCTGAGCGACCGTGGGTCAACCAGGATGGCGGCGCGGTCTACAGCCCGACCGAGAGCAAGGCCGGCGGCGACTGGAATCCCCGACCGAAACCCGGGCAGCCCCAGCTGCGGCTGCACAGTTACGGGTCGATGACCCATGCGATGATCGAGAGCTACCTCGCGCTGGACCTGCCGGCCGACGACGAGCGCGTGCGCGCCGCGCTGGGTTGGATCCGCGGCGCCTATGGCTTCGACGCCAACCCCGGCATGCCAGACGACACCGCGCGCGACGGGCTGTTCTACTTCTACGCCACCGCGGCGAAGACCTTCGACCTGGTGCGCCAGCAGCCCTTCGCCCTCGCCGACGGCCGCACCGCCGACTGGCGCGCGGACCTCTTCGCCGCCATCACCGAGCGCGCCCAGCGTGCCGACAGCGGCCTGTTCTGGCTCAACGGTGCGCCGCGCTGGGGCGAAGGCATCCCGCACCTGACCACCACCTACGTCATCCAGGCGCTCAAGCGCCTGCACAGCCACCTCTGAACCCTTCGCCCTGCGGGCCATCAAACAACAATAACAGTCTGTTATCTACTATATTTTATACAGAAAAGGAACATGCCATGTCCAGGCGCAATCAGCAACCCGACGACCTGCCCGACGAGATCATCGAAGAGGTCATCGAGGATGCCGATGACGATCAGCCGAAGAGCGGCGCGGTCGGATGGATCATCAGCGCGGGCGTGCACCTGCTGCTGTTCCTGCTGTTCAGCGCCATGGTGTGGCTGGTCAAGGCGGAGGAGACCGAGCTGCCGCCGATGCGCGTGACCGCCATCGATCCGCCGCCCAAGAAGGAGGAGAAGAAGGACCTCGAGCGCGCGATCGACAACCAGGTCGACCTCAATGTCGCTACCGAGGCCGAGAGCCCGGCGCCGATCAACCAGCTCGACGTGCCGATCGAGGAGAAGACCACCTCCGAGGACGAGAACGAGGCCGAGATGAACAAGGGCCGCGAGGAAGCGGTGGCCAGTTCCGAGACGGGCTCGACCGGCGCCTTCATGGCGATCGGCGCGGGCGGCGGTTCGGCCGGCATGTTCGGCAGCCGCAGCGGCGGCGGTAAGCGCCGCGCCTTGGCCAAAGGGGGCGGCTCGAAGGCCAGCGAGGGCGCGGTCGACGCCGCGCTGCGCTGGTTCATGCGCCACCAGTCGGTGGACGGTTCGTGGGACGTGCAGACCTACCAGAACAACTGCACCGAGGCCGGTTCCAAGTGCGAGCCCGGGCACTACGAGCGCGGCGAGACCTCCCGCGCCGGCATCACCGGCCTGGTGGTGCTGTGCTACCTCGGCGCGGGCTACGACCACAAGACCCCCAACCGCTACAAGACCACCGTGGCCAAGGGCATCGATTGGCTTCTCGCGTCGCAGACCGCCGACGGCTCGTTCATGGCCGGCGCCTACAACTACGAGCAGGCGATCGCCGTGATGACCATGGGCGAGACCTTCGCGATGACCAACGATGTGCGCTGTAAGGATGCTGCGCTGAAGGGGTGGAACGTGATGATGGGCCGCCGCTACACCGCCAAGTGGAACAACGAGGAGGTGTGGGGCTGGGGCGACTACGCCACACCCGATGCCGGCCAGGCGATCAAGACCTCGGCCACCGCCTGGGCGATCCAGGCGATGAAGAGCCTGTACGCCGGCGGCCTGGAAGTCGGCAATGCGCCCGACGGCCTCAAGCGCTACCTCAAGGCCGCCTGGGAGGGCACGGTCAAGCTCGACGGCAAGGACCCCCGCACGCTCGATCCCTACAAGGACACCAGCAGCCTGTCTTACCAGTTCGCACCGGAAAAAGACGGCGCAGCCCAATGGAACAAGGACGGCAACACCCATAACCTGCCCGGTGTCGGCCTGGTCTCGGCGGTGTTCATGGGCATGAAGGACAATCAGGCGATGGAGCACACGCTCGGCAATTACATCATCACCAAGCAGCTGCCGACCACCTGGCCGACCAACCTCTACTACCTCTACTACAACACCTTCGGCACCTTCCAACTCGGTGGCCAGTACTGGACGACCTGGAACGGCGCGATGCGCGACCTGTTGGTGCAGCACCAGCGCACCGACGCCGGCTGCTTCGATGGCAGCTGGGACAACGGCACCAACTTCGCGGCCGAGCACGGCCGCGTCATGAGCACCGCGCTCGCCTGCCTGTCGCTCGAGGTGTACTACCGCTATGCGCAGGTGCACGGTACGCCGACCGACAAGGAGAAGATCAAAAAGACCCAGCGCGACCCGTGAGCGCCGGCACCCCGCGACGGCTGGGCGCCGCGCCGCTGCTCTGGCTGTGCTCCGCCCTGGCGCGCCTGTGCGCCGATGACATCAGTGACATGCCCGACCTGCCGCGCCTGCGCGCGCCGGCGGTCGACGCCACGGCCGAACCCCAGTGGCTCGCCCCCGGCGTCGGCATCCTGCGCGACCATGCGGTGGTGCTGGCCGGCACGCGCTGGGTCGACAGCGGGCCCGACGAGGGCCTGGCGCTGATCGCCTGCCTCACCTCGGGCCGCCTGCACGAGAGCCTGGTGCGGCTCGACAGCGATGACGCGGCGCTGCTCAAGTCGGCGTTCATCCTGGCCTTCGGCTGGGAGGACGGCGCGACCAACGATCCACTGCACGGCCTGCCGCCGCGCGGGGTGCCGGTGAGGGTGCAATGGGAATGGCAGGATGGCGAGGGCCTCACCCGGCGGATGGATGCGAGCTGCCTGGTGCGCGAGCGTACCCGCGACCGCGCCCTGCCGCCGCTGCCCTTCATCTACACCGGCAGCCGCGTGGGCACCCAGCGCCTGCGTGCGGCCGACGGCAGCGAGCGCATGGTGCCGTCCTTCAAGCTCGCGGAACACCGCACCCTGGCCGCGCTGTTCGACGAGAACGACGCGCTGCTCTCCACTCCGCTGGCGCTGCTAGCCAACGATCTGCGGCTGGAGGTCAACACCGCACTGGCGCCGCCAGGACGCACGCGCGGGCGCCTGGTGGTGAGCAGGGCGGTGCTGCCGCTCGACCTGCTGCTCGATGCCAGCGGTGCGCTGCGCGCGCAGGCCGAGGGCCCGGTGCTCGACGACGCCGCGCTCGGTGCGCTGCTGGCCGAGCACTATCCCAGCCCCGATGCCCAGCCCCACCCAGGGGTGCTGCGCGCGGTGGCGCTGCATCCGGCGGCGGACGCACCGCGCCAGCAGGATGCGCAGGTGATGGCGCGGCTGGTGCGCGTCGCCGTCGCCGCCCGCTGCTGGGTGGTGCCGGTGATGCAGCCATGACCCGGGCCACCACCTCGAGGATTCCGAGATGGGCATCTTACCACCGTCCCGTACCGGCTGATCAGGCTCAGTCGAACTTGGCGCCGGCGGCGATCCACACCTTGATCAGTTCGGTCTGCTCCTTGTTCAGCAGTTCCCCCTGGGCCGGCATACGATCCTTGTCGCCGGCCGGCAGCGTGGTGCGCAGGAAGATCGGACTCTGATCAGGCTTGCCGGCGACCACCACCGCGCCGTTCTTGCCGCCCTTGCGGATGGCCTCGGCACTGTCGAGGCGCAGGTCGTTCTTCTGCCGCGACGGTCCGTGGCACTTGGCGCAGCGCGTGGTCAGCAGCGGGCCGATGGTCTTGGTGAAGGACACCTCAGCGGCCGGAAGTACGTGAAGCCCACCGAGCCCCACCAGGAGTACGGCGATCATGACCGTGGACGGGCTGGACATCGCGATGCTCTCCGCAGGCGGGCAGGGTCATGGGCGCCCGCGCCAGGGCAATGGCGCGCAAAATCTCGCAAGCACGGCGCGCCTCCCCGTCACGACCTGGCGGCTTCCCGGTGCTTTGTCCGGCGTGACGCTGCGTCATCGAACAGCGAGGTGGTCCGCCCTGCGACCTCACCACCGCGCTTACAAGCTCTTCGCCAACAGCCGCTTGTCATCTCTCATACTAATGAGAATTATTTTCATTTGACCGGATGTCCGTACGGACCAGGATCCCCACACGCCACCGGCAGCCCCATGATCCCAACCGCTCCTGCAGTTCTTCCTTCCGCCAGCCCACCAGCGATCGCGCCGGTTCACGCGCACCTCCGGCGGATCACCGTCAGCGATCTGCTGGCGGGAAAAGATGAAGTGATCCTGCTGCACGACAGTCAGGAATACCGCCTGCGCAAAACCCGTGCGAACAAGCTGATCCTGACCAAATGACCACCTCCCTGCCGCTGAGCGCAACGCGGTTGGGATTTCGCCACGCGCACCTCACGCGCGTCCCGGCTGGCACGACCGGCGTTTCTCCCTCCGCCGCCGAGCGTTACCTTCCCGCCCCGCCCAGCCTCCTCCACACCAGCGCCAGCGACCCCGACGAATGACCAGCCGCCCACCGCTCACGTCCGCGCCGCGGACGGGTTCCCTGCCTGCTCTCTGCAAGGTCCCGCCCCGATGGGTCGGCTTCGCCTTATTCGGAATGTTGGCCCTGGGACCGTTGGCGGCCGCCGAGGTCACGCCCGCCCTGGACGCCGCGGCGACGGCGCTCGAGCAGTTGCGTGCCGCCAACGTCGCGCGCAGCGAACTGGCGCGTGAAAGTGCGGCCTGGGTCAATGAGCGCGAGCGCCTGCAGGCGGCCATCGCCGCCACCCGCGCCGAGCTCGCGCGCCTGGAGCGCGACGCCACCACGGCCGAAACCCAGCGTGATCAGGCGCGCACGCGGTTGGCCGCGATCGGCGATACCAGCGACCTCGAAACCGTGCGCCGGCACATGGGCGAGGCCGGTGCGCGGCTGCGTACCGGCCTGAGCATTGTGGCCAGAAGCGTCCCTCCGGGCACCGTTGCCACGCCAGCGGGTGAACTCGCAGGCGAAGCGGCCTTCGACGCCGCCACGCGCGCGCTCGAGGCCGCGGAACGCGCCGCCGGCACACTCTCGGTCGAAGTCGTCACCGGCCAACGCGCCGGCCAGACCGAGGCGGTGAAGCTGCTGCGGGTGGCGGGCGCCATCGCCTGGTGGGTCGCGCTCGACGGCAAGGCCGCCGGCACCACGCGCATGGTCGACGGCACCCTGCACCTCGACCCGGCGACTGACGAGGCCGCCCGCTCGACCATCACCAATGCCCTGGCCCAGGCCGAGGGCCGTGCCCAGCCGACCGTGCTGCTGATGCCGACGCCGATCGGAGGCCAGCCATGAGCCGCTTCCTGGTCGTGCTCGCCAGCCTCCTGCTGTGGTTGCCGCTCTCTGGTGTCGACGCGCCGCTCCCCGCTCTCGCCAAGGCCACTGCCGCCGCCCGCGATCAGGCGCAGGCCCAGCTCGCCGAGGCCCGCCTGCGCATCGCCAATGAGCATGCCGCCCTGCTGAAGGACATGCAGACCGCCCTCGCCGCCGCCAATGGCGCCCGCGAGCGGCTGATCACCGCCGAGCGTGAAGCGCGGAGCGCCAGCGAGGACCTGGCCAGGCGCCTCAAGGAACAGGAGCGCGAGCTCACGCTCATCCGCCAGCTCGCCGACCGGGCGGTGGTAGCGGCGCGCCTGAGCGACGGCGCCGACCGCGCGCTCCAGGGTCAACCGCCGCTGGCGCGCGTCGAAGCCGCGCTGGCGGGGATCGACCAGCGGCTGGCGGCCTTGCCGGGCCGCCTCGCGCTGCAGGTGCACGAGGAGAGCGTCATCGCCCGCAATGGCCGTCAGGTGAAGGTACCGGTGCTGCGTCTCGGCGAGGCGCGCGCCGTCGCCATCGGCAACGACCACGACGCCCGCGGCGTGCTCGAACGCGCCGCCAATGGCACGTCCTGGCTGATCATCGGCCCGGGGGGGGCGGGGGGGGTAGCCCCCCGCGCCCCCCGGCCCCCGCGCCCACCCGGCCCCCCCCCCCGCGCGGCCCCCGCGAAACACCCCGCCGGGCGCCCCCCGGGTGGGGGGGTGG
>JANPIY010000203.1:0-3528 GCA_031425255.1 Planctomycetota bacterium | reverse complement strand
CCACAGGGTCTGCAACTCGGTCATCCGCCGCTGCATCGCCATGGCCATGCGAACGCATTGCAGCGCGTCCTCCTTCTCACCCAGGCTGTCGGGGTCGCCGAAGAAGATGACCATCGCATCGCCGATGAACTTGTCCAGCGTGCCGCCATACTCGTGGGCGATCTTGGACATTTCGGAAAAGTAGCTGTTGAGCAGGAAAGTGATTTCCTCGGGCTGCCAGGCGGCCGTGGAGGCGGTGAAATCCTTGATGTCGGAAAAGAACACCGTGAGCTTCTTGCGTTGGGTGCGGATCTCCGCGTCGCGCGAGCCGTCGAACAGCGACTTGCAGATCTGGGGCGCGAGGTACCGGCTCAACTTCTGCGACAGGGATTCAAGCCGACGGGAGCTGCTGCTGCGCTCGAGGTGGGAGTTCACCCGCGCCATGACGACCGGGGGGCTGATCGGCTTGGTGATGTAGTCGACCGCGCCCAGGTCCAGGCCGAACTGCTCTTCCTCGATGCTGGTGAGGGCGGTCAGGAAGATCACCGGAATGCGCTCGGTGGCGGGGTTGTGCTTCAGGCGGCGCATCACTTCGTAGCCGTCCATCTCCGGCATCATGATGTCCAGCAGGATCAGTTCCGGCGGCGTGGCAGAAGTAGCCATGGCCAGTGCCTGCTCGCCGCTCTCGGCCGTCATCACGTCGTACCGGTCTTCCAGCAGGGCGCTCATGAGGTAAAGGTTGTCCGGTGTGTCATCGACCACCAGGAGCCGGGCTTTGGTATTGACGAGCTTGCTTGAATCCATTTGCGCTGCCTTTCGGGTTCGCCATCAGGGCTTGCGGCGACAAGGTGATGAGACCATCCGGGCTACAGGCGGACCTACGAAAAAACCTTGCGGCCGCTAGGCAAAATGCCTGTGCCAAAAGTGTTAGTGAAATCCGGTCCGGGCGCAGGGGCTTGTGGGCATTGGCATTTGCGGAGATACTGGATAAATGAACAGTTGTACGGGGATTTAGGTGGACGAGGTGCGCATCCCGTTGCAGGCCTTGAAGGGCAGGGGCGCTGCATCACGCCTGCCGCACCGCTTTGAGCGCGACACACGCGGCGCCTTCGATGATGGCTGGGACACGCTGCACGAGAAAATCGTCGACCAAGGGCGGGCAATGCCCACCGAGGTGATCTGGGAGAACGCACGCAGCGTGATCAGCAGCAATGACTCGCCAGACATTTACTTCGACCGCTCCATCAATCCCTACCGCGGATGCGAGCACGGCTGCATCTACTGCTATGCGCGGCCGACACACAGCTACCTCAACATGTCGCCCGGACTGGACTTCGAGACGAAGATCATCGCCAAGCGCAACATAGGGCCCCTATTGCGTGATGAGCTGTCCAGACGCAACTATGCGCCCAGGCTGATCGCGATCGGAACCGCCACCGATTGCTATCAGCCGGTCGAGCGCGAGCTGGGCCTGACGCGAGCCGTGATCGAACTGATGCATGAAACCAACCATCCGTTTGCGCTCGTTACCAAATCCAGCGGCGTGGAGCGAGACCTGGATCTCATCGCGCCGATGGCCGCCAAAGGGCTGGCCGCGGTGTATGTGACCATCACGACCCTGGATGCCGATCTCACCCGCAAGCTCGAGCCTCGAGCGGCCGCGCCGCACCGCCGGCTGCGCACACTGCGCACGCTCGCCGAGCATGGCATTCCCTGCGGAGTGAGCCTGGCGCCGCAGATTCCGTTTCTTACCGAAGACATGGAGCAGGTGCTGGAAGCGGCGTGGGACGCCGGTGCCCGCAGCGCGTTCTATCACGTGCTGCGCCTGCCCTGGGAGGTGAGCCCGCTGTTCCGGCAATGGCTCGAAGTGCACTATCCGCAGCGCGCCGATCGAATCATGGCGCGCGTGCAGGACATGCGTGGTGGCAAGGATTACGACAGCGACTTCGCCACCCGTATGAAGGGCAGCGGCCCGTGGGCCGAGCTGATCGGCCAACGCTTTCTGAAGGCGAGCCGAAAGCTTGGCTTCAACCGCGAGCGTATCGTTCTGGACACCACGCAATTCCGGCCGCCACCGCGCAACGGGCAGGGCGCGCTGTTTTGAGCCTGGGGCCGCCGGCCCTTGCAGTCCCAGGCAGGCGATCCATTATTCTCCGGGGATGCTCATGCCGTCCCTTCCAGGCAAACAGGTGCTCAAACTGGCGGGTGGTTCGGCCCTGATCGCCTGGATTTGCGGCGTCGCGCTGATGCTGTTCGACCCATGGCACATCGTGGAGCTGAAAGCATTTGACCTGCTCACGGTAGCTTCTCCGCCGAGCCAGACCTTACCCATCACCATCGTCGGCATCGACGAGGCATCGTTTACCCAGATGGGCCAGCGGTGGCCCTGGCCACGCGACACCCACGCACGCTTGATCGAGAGGCTGGTCGAAGGAGGTGCAGCGGTTATCGCCTTTGACGTCCTGTTCCCGGAGCAAGGCGCGCCACAGGAAGACCAGGCGTTCGGGCAAGCCATCCGGGCGGCCGGCAACGTGGTGCTTGCCGCCGACAACGCGTTTCACGAGACGGCGACCGTTCGGCAATGGCTGCGCGTGGATCCCACGCCGGAACTGACGCTGGCAGGCGCCGTCACCGGCCTGACCACGGTCGCCATTGACGACGATTCAGTGATCCGGCTCATGCCTGACGGTGACGATGCGTTCTGGCGTCAGACCATCCGCACCCTGGTGCGCGCGCAGCCCGGCGTAGTGCAGGAGCCCTATGTCGCGCCGGGCGCCATGATGCGCTATCTGGGCCCTGCGCGGACTTTTCCCTATGTGTCGTACTACCAGGTTCTCAACCGGGACCCGGCCATCCCTGCCAACTTCTTCGCAAACCAGATCGTGTTGATAGGCAAGGATGTGCGGGCCACCCTGGAGAGCGGGGCGTCGCAATCAGACAGTTTCGCCACGCCGTTCTTGCAGCGGTCCAGGCAGTTCACGCCGGGCGTCGAAGTCCAGGCGACGATGATCGAGAACGCGCTGATGGGGCAGACGATCGAACCAGCCGCGAACCGCACCAACGTCCTGGTCCTGACGGCGTCGATGTTGATTGCGTTGGCATGGCTGGTGTTCTGGCATCCCCTGCGCAGCGCCTTGCTGATGGCCATGACAGCTGCCGCCCTGGCCGCCCTGTCCGGCTGGCAGTTCACAAGCCACAACGTGTGGTTTGCCACGGCCACGCCAGTTGCCGCTCTGCTGATTGCGTTCATCAGCATGGCGGCGGGTTCCTACTGGACCGAGCAGCGCCGCGCCACCGAGGTCCGCTCGGCGTTCAAGCTCTATGTGTCCGAGGAGGTGGTGAACCAGATGGTTGCCCATCCGGAACTGCTCAAGCTGGGTGGGCAGCGGCGCGAATTGACGGTGTTGTTTTCCGACCTGGCTGGTTTCACAAGCCTGTCTGAACAACTGGCTCCTGAGGCGGTGGCGGACCTGATCAACCTCTACCTCAACGAGATGACCCGCGTGATCATGGCGCATGGTGGCACCGTGGATAAATTCGTCGGCGATT
>JANPIY010000202.1:0-10867 GCA_031425255.1 Planctomycetota bacterium | reverse complement strand
CCGTCGAGCCGCGCCGCAATCGCGTCGCTATCCTGCGAGATGTAGGTCGCGTTGATCCATGATGCTTGGGCGGTTGGCAGCGCCAAATCGGCAAGCTGCTGCTCCGCCGAAGCGACGAACGCGTCGGCCTCTGCTGCGGTGGGTGCAGCAACCGGCGCAGCATTTTGCGCGAGCGCGGGGGTCGCGATGGCCAGCGCCAGCGCGGAAACGAACATGTGCTTCACTTGAAGTCCTCCGGAAATCCTGATGCGCGCAGCTTGGGCGCGCGCTCGAAGGGAATCAAGCCGTCAGAAAGTCGGCGATGGCCTGTCCGAGGGTCGCGGCCAACCCATCGAGGGTGGCGAGATCCGCCCCCGCCTTGCTGGCCGACCGGCCGCCTGGCGTGGGGATGTCGCCCCAGCCGGCGCGCCCGCCGCTGCGCAGCGAGAGGTAGTACGCACCCGCCGTCGGCCAGCCGGCGGCGCGCGCACCAAGCAGGTAGCCGAGCAACTGGCCATCGGTGCCAGCCTTCAGCGCCGCGCTCTGGCTGCCGATGGCGCCTCGTTTGTAATCGACCAGCCGCACGCCGCCGCCAGGCAAGGTGTCGAGGCGATCGATCTGCCCACGCAACTGCAACGGCGGATGTCCTGGGACCGCCAACGGCACGCTGACGCGGACCTCCGCGGCACGGCTGTTGGAGGCGGCGGCGACGGCGGCCTCGTCGAGCATCACCTGCGCGATGCGGCGCGAGAAACGTCCACGCTCCGCCCGCGTGAGATCGTCCGGCGCCTGCGCGACCCATTCCCCCAGACGGCGGTCAAGCACGTCCTTCCAGGCGGCGGGTGGCTGAACGGCGACTTCGGCGAGGTGACGGTGGAGCTCATTGCCCTCCTCCATCAATTCATGATTGGTCAAGGGCGCCTGCAGGCACAGGCGATCGCAGACCACGGCGAAGGCATCGCCGAAGAGCAGGCTGAGCGACGAGGCCTTCAGTCCCAGGGCCGCCGGCGCCAACGGCGGCACGCGGAAGGTGAAATCGGGCCGCGTCGGCGCCACCGCCCACAGCGCCCGCTCATGCGCCCCCTGCGCATCGCCCGCTCCCAGCGGTGCTCCTGGGATGGCCTCGCCGCCGGCATCGGCGCGCAGCGCTTCCAGATCCCAATCCAGCTGGTCGCAGATGGTACCGAGCCACGGACAGGGTTCGCGTTCGCCACAGGGGATGCCGAGCACCACCCGCTCGCTGGCGCGCGCAACGACGGCGAGGAAGGCGCCGAGTTCGCCCGCCGCGCGCGCCGCCTCGTCGTAGAGATCGCGGCCGAACGTCGCAGTCAGGGTCTGGCGCTCCTCCTGCGGCAACAACGCCCCGCCCAGGGACAGCACCGGCCAGCGGCCATGCTCGAGATCATGGATGAACACCACCGGCCGCGGCCAGGTCCGGCCGCGGATGGCGTCGGTCAGTTCCACTGCGCCTGGGCCGTGCGCGCGCACGACCTCGACGCGCGCGGCGGCGAGCAGTTCATCGCAATCCTCCGGCGAGATGGGATGCAGCGCGGTCAGCTCGGCGAGCGAGCGCAGCACGCCGCTGCCACCATCGCCGAGATCGAGCGATGTGCTCAGCGTCGACAACCGTTGCCACCAGGTGCCTTCCACCTGCAAGCGCGCCTGCCAATCCTGCAGCCACGCAATGGTGGCACGCAGCCACGGACGCTCCTGGCGTTCGGGCTCGCTCCAGCCCCAGCCCTCGCAGGTCTCCTCGCTGGTCAGCCGCGTCAGCCGCAGGAGCCCATCCGCGACCGTGAGCCGCGACCATGGTCCGAGGAGATCCGCCAGGCGCATGGGTGCCGGCTGCGCGCTACCGAGGCGTTCGCAGGCCTGGAGGAAGGTCCGCCAGCACGGCTCGCGGCACCACGCCACCACGGCGGCCAACGTGCCGCCCGCGGTGGTGCCGAGGAACGGCACCTGGAATCTGCCATTCACCGGCACCTCGGCGGCGATCAGCGCATCAGCCAGCGCCAGCGCCTCGGCGTCAGCGACGCGCACCACCACCAGGGCCTGGGCCGGCGCGACGCCCGCGCGCCGCAGCCAGGCGGCGATGGCGCGCCCAGCATGGAGCGGATCGCGGTAGCGGTAACGGTCGACCGCCAGCGCCGTCTCCGCCGCGAGCGGACGACCCTCCTCGAGCACCGCTCCCAGGAATGCCCGCACCCCAGGCTGGTGCGGCGAGGCCGGCGCGATGACCCGCAGGCGCTCCTCATCGGCTTCCGGCAAGGCCGCCCGCAGGCGATCGGCGAGCGATGCCTCGACGCCGAGACGGTGATCCTCGACCGCAGTGATCAGCAGCGTGCGCTGCGTGGCCAAGCCGCGTAGCAGCGCCAGCTCGGCCGGCGAGAACGCTTGGAAATCGTCGAAGGCGATGGTGGCCACCGCTGGCGCCGCGCCGGCTTCGGCGAGCCGGCGCAGGCGCGCCCCAGGCAGAGCCGCACCGCGCGCGCGCGCCACCGCCGTCAGGTGCGTATACGCCGCCCACGCGTCGCCGAGCGCCGCCACCAGCGCGACCTCCCCACGCTCGCGCAGGGTCCGCTCCGCCAGCGCCAGATCCGCGGCGGTGATACCGTGATCATCCAGACGACGGCACAGCTCAGCGAGCTCCCGCCCGGTGGCGCGATAACGCGCCAGGCCATGCCAAGGCCCCCGCAGATGATCGACAGCCCACGCCCGTAACACATGCGCCGCCAGTCCCCCGCTGAACACCCGCACCTCGCTGCCGCTGGCCGCCGCCACGCGTTCGACCAGATCAGCGAACGACCACACCGGCGGCAGCAGACCGGCGCCACCCCAGGCATGCACCTGACGCACCAGATCGTGCGGCAAACCCGCCTGCGGCCGCACCAGCACCACGCTCCCAGGCGCCTGCGCCCGGAGGAGTTCCCACAACCGCCGCGACTTCCCGCTCTGATGCGGCCCGGTGATGAGGGTGACAGGCATGGTGGGGGAAAATTAGGGACGCAGCGCGCGACGCGAGCACAACCTCATGGCTGGCCCAACGTCTGGAGACACCGACGACGTCATCTGATTGCCCCTGGCCGGCTGGCAGCCGGCGGTCCCGGGCGTGCTCAGTCCGACTCCGGCGGGATCCAAGGGCGGCAGCCCTTGGCGGGCGTAGCGGGCAGAGCCCGCGAACAGTGATCCCCCGAGGGCGCCTGCGCGACCGAGCGGGGACGAGGCGAGGTCCCGCCGCGCGGGACACGCTGGCGCAGCCAGCGTCCCCTGGGCGCTCCGCCCAGGGGCGAGCCGAAGCTAGCCGACGCCGAGCTCCTTCATGAACACCTCGTCGACCCACTTGGTGGTGACCTGGTTGTTCAGGAAGCGCGCATCCTTCAGCAGCCGCTGATGGAAGCCGATGGTGGTCTTGGGTCCTTCGATGATGTATTCGCCCAGCGCCAGTTCGAGCAGTTGGATGGCCTCGGCGCGAGTGTCGCCGTGTACGATCAACTTGGCGATCATCGAATCGTAGTTCGGCGGTATCGAGTAACCCGCGTAGCAGTGGCTGTCCACGCGCACGCCCTTGCCCGAAGGCGCCACGTACATGCTGATCTTGCCTGGGTAGGGGATGAAGCCCTTCTCCCAGTCTTCGGCGTTGATGCGCACCTCGATGGCGTGGCCTTCGGGCTTGATGTCCTCCTGCTTGAAACGCAGGGGTTCGCCGGCCGCGACGAGGATCTGATGTTTGATCAGGTCGAGGCCGGTGCACATCTCGGTGACCGGATGCTCGACCTGGATGCGGGTGTTCATCTCGAGGAAGAAATAGGCTTTGCGATCGAGGTCGTAGATGAATTCGACGGTGCCGGCGTTGTAGTAGTTGGCGGCCTTGGCCAGCTTCACCGCATCGGCGCACATCGCCTGGCGCGTCGCCTCGGTGATCACCGGGCTGGGCGATTCCTCGACCAGCTTCTGGTGGCGGCGCTGCGTCGAGCAGTCGCGTTCACCCAGCGCCACCACGTTGCCGTGCTGGTCGCCGATGATCTGGATCTCGATGTGGCGCGCGCGCTGGACGTAGGCCTCGATGATGCAGTCGGCGTTGCCGAAGGCGGCTTCTGCTTCGCGCTGGGCCGAGATCAGACCGCTGACCAGGCTGGCGTCATTGTGCGCGATGCGCATGCCGCGACCGCCGCCGCCGTTGGTCGCTTTGATCATGACCGGGTAGCCGATTTTCCGCGCCACCGCGATGGCTTCTTCCGGCGACTGCACCGGACCGGTCGAGCCAGGGATGGTCGGCACGTGGGCTTGCGCGGCGAGGGCCTTGGCCTTGGCCTTATTGCCAAGCGCCTCCATCGACGACGACAGTGGACCGATGAACTCGATCTTGCAGTCGCGCACCACCTGCGCGAAGTGGCTGTTCTCGGACAGGAAGCCGAACCCGGGGTGGATGGCGTCGACATCGGCCAGTTCGGCGGCGGCGATGATGTTGTTGATGTTGAGGTAGCTCTGCTTGGCCGGACCCGGCCCGATGCAGATCGCGACGTCGGCCATGCGTACCGGCAGCGACTCCTTGTCGGCGGTCGAGTGGACCACGCAGGTCTCGATGCCCATGCGGCGGCAGGTACGGATGATGCGCATGGCGATTTCGCCACGGTTCGCGATCAGGATGCGTTTGAACATGGCTTCATCGGTCCGGAGGTCCGGAAATCCGGAGATCCGGAAGTCCGTTGGAAGTGGGCGTGCGTGCGGAGGCAGGCGTCGGGCGGAGGGACGTCCGGGCTTGGGGCTGCGCTGCGGTGACAGCGGGAACAGCCGAAGCCCGGAGCGGCGGGATCAACCGACCAGGAACAGGACCGTCCCGTACTCGACCGCCTGGCCGTCGACGACGCAGATCTTCTTGATCTGGCCTTTGACGCCGCCGTCGGGTTTGATCTCGTTGAACACCTTCATCGCCTCGATCAGGCAGACCACCTTGGTCTCATCGACCAGGGTGCCGTCGGCGACGAAATTGGCGGCATCGGGATTGGGCTTCAGGTACACCGTCCCAGGGATGGGCGAGATGACCTTCTTGCAGGAGGCGAACTCATCGACCGGAGCGACCGGCGCGGCGGCGGCTACCGGGGCGGCGGCCACGGCCTGGGTCGCCGTCACCACCTGGGTGACGCCACCCTTCTTCAATCTGACCTTCAGGTCCGCCGATTCGACCTCGACCTCGGTGAGATCGTTCTCACGCATCAGCTTGGTGATTTCCTTGAGGGTCTTGATGTCCATGGGGCCAGGTCTCTCCAGTCCGGGATTCAGCTGTTGGAAGTACGCACAAGCGAAAGCACCGCCGGCGATCCGCCAGCGGTGGTTCCGCACGAGGGTGGCACCCTAGGAAGCCCCCAGGGGGAGTCAATCCGAGCCCCAGCCCGATGCGTTCAAAGTCATCAGCTCATTATCCTTACGTTGATCGAACCGAGCGAAGGCCGGGATCGTCAAGCGATGCCTACGCGGGCGATCGCTCAGGCTTGCCGAGGCCTCAGTCCAATGATGTGGAGCTGACGAAGAAGAATCGGCCGTAGAGACGCGGAGACGCAGAGGAAATGCGAAGCAGGGGCTTTTCTCCTCTGCGCCCCTGCGTCTCTGCGGCCAAAAATATCAGCTTCGTAGCACCGGCCTCAGCCCGCTTTGAAACGGGTGGCCTGCGCCACCGTGAACGGCTGGACCACCTCGGGTGCCGGGGGATCCATGCCGACCGTGGGGTCGCTGCGCGGATGATCGAGGTGGACCATCACCGCGCCCTGGGCTCCCAGGCTGGCGAGGATGTGCTGTTCCAGCCGCTCGACCGCTGCGTGCGCCGCCGCCACGCTCCACCGGGACGGCACCACCAGATGGAAATCGACGTAGGTGAAATCGCCGCTGACGCGCAGGCGCAGGTTGTGGACATCACGCCAGGCCGGGTCGCGGACCTGATTGATCGCCGCCACCACCCGCTCGACGGCTTCGGGGTCGACCTCATCCAGCAACCCACGCATGGCCTGCCGCAGCAGTTGTCCCCCCACCCAGACGATGAACAGCGCCAGGAGGATGGCGATCCCGCTATCAAGCCAGACGCGGAGCGGGTTGGGCTCGGGCACCAGCCAGATCAGGCTCACGCCGACCATCACCCCGAGGCTGGTCCATACGTCGCTCAGCACGTGTCGGCCATCGGCTTCGAGGATGGCCGAACGCGTCCGGCGTCCGACCCGCACCAGCCACAGGCCCAGCACGAGATTGATCGCCGCCGCCAGCACGATCAGGCCCAGGCCGAGGTCGACCCGCTGCGGCTCATGGCCGGCGACCAGGCTGGCGATGGCCTGCCAGATGATCGCCGCCGCCGCCAGGACGATGGCCCCGCCCTCGAAACCGATCGAGAGGTATTCCGCCTTGCCATGGCCGTAGGGATGTTCGGCGTCCGGCGGGGCCGAAGCGAAGCGGAAACACCAGAACATGAACCCCACCGCCGCCACATGGACCACCGACTCCAAGGCATCGGAAAGGATGGTGGCCGACCCGGTCAGCAGGTAGGCCCCCATCTTCAGTCCGAGCATGACCAGCCCGGTCGCCAGGCTCAGCAGCGCGGCACGATGACGTAGACGATGATCGGGCATGGGTGGGGAGTCTGGGTCGAGGTCGACCATCGCAATGTCGGGACGACACCCGTCACCGGTTCATGGGCCTCTGCTCGCTGGGCGACATGACGCCGGGCCGTCGGCATCACCAGACGACATCCGAAACCGGTTCTTCTCACCAGCGATTGACCGCGGCGGCATCACCGCGACCCTGTGCCTTCTGCTGAGGGAGGCTCCCGTCCTCGGCATTGTTTGTTCCCACTGGATTGTCCGACTGCCGGTCCACGCCGGCCCCCGCATCACTTTCGAACCATCGATCCGCCTGGCCCTCAGCGTCTTTCACCACCTTCCGGAATCTCGCCAACTCCTTTCCCGATCGCCAGTTCACAAAGTCGCTGCAACGGATGATCCTCGTTCTTGGACGAGGTTCTCATGGATTATATCTGGATGGTGGCGCTGGCCCTGGTGTCGGCAGCCGCCGGTGCCGGCCTGGTCGCCGCATGGTTCGGCAGTCGCTGGCGCCAGGCGCTCGCCGACGCCCAGCGAGCGATGGAGGTGCGGCTGCAGGCCGAGCACGATGGCGCCGCGTTGAAGCACCAGAGCGTCCACGAGCGCACCCTCCAACAGCTCCAGGCGACCGCCGTGGCCGAGTCGGCGCAGCATCGGCTCGCGCTGGAGGCCGACCTCGCACGCGAGCGCGCGGCGGCGGCGCAGGATCGCGAACGCGCCGCCCGCGAGCTCGCCGCCGCCAGCGAAGCCGAGGAACGTGCCCGTCGGCGTGAGCTCAAACTCGCCGAACGCGAAGCCAGTCTCGACCACAAGCTGGAGGCCATCGACGTCCGCGACACCCGCCTACGCGCGCTGGAAGCCGAGATCGCCCGGCGTGAACAATCGTTCGCCGATCGGGTCAAGTACCTCGACGGTCGTGAACAGGGCATCGAGCTGCGCTTGAGCGAGATCTCCGGTCTGAGCCGCGACGAGGCCCGGGAGGAGATCATGCGCCGGCTCGATGCCAGCCTGAGCGCCGAACAGGGCGAGCGCATCGCGCGCCACGAAAAAGATCTCCAGGCCCGCCACAAGGAACTGGCGATCGAGATCGTCGGCCGGGCCATCCAACGTTATGCCGCCGAGCACACGGCGGAAACCACCTCGGCCAAGATCAAGCTGGCCGATGAGGAGATGAAGGGCCGCATCATCGGCAAGGAAGGCCGCAACATCAAAGCCTTCGAACAGGCCACCGGTGTCGATCTGCTGCTCGATGACCAGCCCGGCGTGCTGACCATCAGCTGCTTCAGCGGCCTGCGCCGCGAGATGGCGCGCCGGACCCTGACCGTGCTGATCGAGGACGGCCGCATCCACCCTGGGCGCATCGAGGAGGTCATGGCCAAGGTCCAGCAGGACATGGATCGCGAGGTGTTGAAACTCGGCGAGGACGCCGCCTTCGCGGTCGAGGTCTCCGGCCTGCATCCGCAACTGCTGCGACTGCTCGGCAAGCTGCAATGGCGCACCAGCTATGGTCAGAACGTCCTGCAGCATACGCAGGAGGTCGCCTTCCTGTGTGGGGCGATGGCGAGCGATCTCGGCCTCGATCCCAAGCTCGGTCGGCGCTGCGGTCTGCTGCACGACATCGGCAAGGCCATCGACCACGAGCAGGAGGGCAGCCATCCCGAGCTCGGTTACGAGGCGCTCAAACGCTATGGTGAGAGCGAGATCGTCGCCAACGCCGCGCTCGCCCACCATGAAGGCCGCCCGGTGCTCTCGGCCTACACCGTGCTCGCCGCTGCCGCCGACGCGATCAGTGCGGCCCGCCCTGGGGCGCGCAGCAAGAACGTCGAGGGCTATATCAAACGCCTGGAGAAGCTCGAAGAGATCGCCTGCGCCCAGCACGGCGTGCAGAAGGCCTACTGCATCCAGGCCGGGCGCGAACTGCGGGTGATCGTCAGCGGCAAGGACGTTCCCGACGCCGACCTGCCGAAGCTCGCACGCGACATCGCCAAACGCATCGAGGACGAGGTCGCCTTTCCAGGCGAGGTCAAGGTCACCATCATCCGGGAATTGCGGCATACGGCGGTGGCGAGATGAGGGATTGCCAGGGTGCGGAGTGCGGAATGCGGAGTTCCCGTGCGCTCCGCAGCCGCCGCGCATGGTGGCGGTCGGCTTGCGCATCCCTACCTGTTGCCAAGCATCAGAGCGTCTTCCGACACACTCCCCCAGACCCCCCTGCCCCCTTGGACTGATGGCCACGATACGCCGCACGCCGTCCGCCGCACGCCGCACCGGGACGATTTTGTGCTGACCTCAACCGCGCTCGCCGCCTGCCGGGATGCGCTCGACCTCGCCCGTCTGCAACGGGATGGGCGGGCGCAGGCGGTGATCGCCTGGCGTACGCCGCTGCCGGCGGATCCCGCGCCCGCCTTCGCCGCGGCGGAGGGCCGGGGCCGCACCCTGCTCTGGGCGGGTGGGGAATGGCAACTCGGTGTCGGTTCGGCGTGCGACGTCGTCAGCAATGGTCCCGGACGTGGCAGCCATCTGGCACAGGAACTCGCCCGCCTCGAAGCCCGGACCGTCACCCGCATCCATGATGGGCCAACGGATGCGCCAAGCCTGCCGGTCTGTCTGACCGCCTTCAGCTTCGAGGAGCGGGCGCCGGCCATGAGCCCGTGGGGCGCGCACCTGCCCGGTGCCCGGCTCTGGCTCCCGCGGCGGTTGCTCTGGCGGCGGGCCGACGGCAGCGGCTGGACCATCGCTGCGGTCGCGGTGCAGAGCGGTGATCAGGTGGAGGCGTTGGCCGCAAGCCTCTTGGCCGACCCTCCCTTGCTGCCCGATATCCCACTCGGCCCGTGGCCACCCCTGGTCGGCGACTACCGCGAAACGGTGGAGGATGCGGTCGCTCTCATCCGCGATGGGGCCCTGCGCAAGGTGGTGCTCGCACGCGGCGTCGACCATCCCCTGCCGGCGGACGCCTCCATCAGTGACCTGATCGCAAAGCTCCGCGCTCTCGGTGATCGCGCGACGTTGTATGCCCATGACCTCGCTGGGGCCGGCATGTTCTGCGGCATCAGCCCAGAACTGCTGTTCCAGGCTGAAGGCCGGCACGTCACCACCATGGCTCTCGCCGGCACCACCCGTCGAGGCAAGAATCCGGAAGAGGATGCCGCCCTGGTCGAAGCGCTGGTCGCCGGCACCAAGGAGCGCAAGGAGCATGGCGTGGTCGTCGAGCACCTGGTCGCCGTGCTGCGCGAACGCGCGTTGCCGTTCAGCGTGCCGGCGGCGCCACATCCGCGTCTGCTCGAACGCGTCATCCACCTCGAGAGCGTGATCAGCGCCGAGCTCGCACGCGCGGACTACCTCGAACTGCTCGCCGCGCTGCACCCCACTCCTGCGGTCTGCGGCCTGCCCACCGCCACCGCGACCCATTACATCGCCCGGCGGGAGAAACTGCACCGCGGACTTTATGCCGGTGCGCTGGGCTGGCTCTGCCCTGATGCCGCCCGCATCATCGTGCCCTTGCGTGGCGGCATCATCCGCCGCGACCTCGGCCTCGCGCGATTGTTCGCCGGCGCCGGCATCATCGAGACCTCGGAGCCGGAACAGGAATTCTCCGAGACCGAGCTCAAATTCTCGGTGATGCGTCAGGTCCTCGCCTGACGCTGCGGTCGGAGGGGGGGGAACGCCGCGAGCTGCTCAACTCGCTGCCGAATGCACGGCGGGCTCATCCGCATCATGGTGGATTGCAAGCTTGACCGGCATCGATGCAGGTGCTTATAATACCGGCGTAATACCTCAAAATCACCACTCCAACCTGTGAGTACGCCATGTCGACCTCTTCCCTCTCTCTCGCTCTCTGTGCCATGCTCGCCGTCGGTAGCGTCGCGCTGGTAGGCTGTGGCAATGGCCAGGACCGTTCGGCTACGACCGTCAGCACCTCGACCGCGGTATCGACCGACGTCCAGAAGGCGAAGCAGGATCTCGACGAGGTCCAATCCCAGATCAAGAACCTGCGCGATGCCAGCGATAGCGCCGACCTCAAGAAGATGCACGGCGACCTGAAGAAGCGCACGGCCGAACTCAACGATTCGGTCGATGAAGTCATCGAGAGCAGCGACGAAGCGGTCGCCGCTGGCAAGTCACAGCAGGAGACCTGGCACAAGCAGGCCGACACCTTCACCGACGCCGACCTGCGCAGCGCCAGCTACAAGCGCGAAGGCAACCTGCGCGTAGCGGTGGATGAACTGAACGCCGCGACCGCGGCGTTGAAGACCGAACGCGAGGTCTACGTCTCGCTGCTCAACCAGACCGTCGCCGCGCTCGACCTC
>JANPIY010000201.1:0-4516 GCA_031425255.1 Planctomycetota bacterium | reverse complement strand
GCAGGGGATGGCTGCGGGCGGTCAGGTTGAGCATGTCATCTCCTCAGCCGTTCGCCCCGGTTTCGAAGCGCGGGGCGAACGGGCGGGGTCGCGCTACTTCGTTGCCGCTCCGGCACTGTTCCCCGGAGCCGCCTCGACGTTGCCCGATGCGGTGCTCTGGTTGACCTTGCCCGGATTGGCGAGCTGCTCCCTGACCAGCGCCTCGCCGGCGGCACCGGCCGGCGACGGTGCAGCAGCGATGCCGGTTCCGGCCCCCGACAGGACGGGTGCCTGTGCGATCATGCTGCGCCCGCCGAGCGGCTTGTTGATGCCCTGGTGACAGGTCATGCAATTGACCTTGTAAGGGTCGCCATGCGGTCCCTTGCGGTTGGCCGGGAACACCGACGCCAGGCTGGTGATATAGTTGTCGTTGACGTCGTTCACCATCGTCAGGCCGTAATAGGCGGTGACGCGCTGCGACCGGCTGAGGTTCCACGCACCCAGCGACTGGGTGTTGTGGCAGTAGGTGCAGTTGACGCCGAGTGCCGTCGACTGGTGCATCATGATCGCATAGACGCCCTCGGCTTCCTTCGTCGACTTGCCGGGAGGACCCCCGGTTTCGGACGGCGGATAGCTCGACTTGCCGGCGACGCGGGCGCGATAATTGCCCTCGAGATACCGCTCGAACGGCGCGGTCGGCAGCGAGGCGAAGCCGACGTTGGCATCGGGCGTGTTCTGCCCGCGCTTGTTGCCGCGCACGCTGTTGGGGTTGGCGGAATTCATGGCACGCGCCCAGATATACTGGGGCACGCCAAGGCCGCGGTGGCAGGTGTAGCAGGTGACGCCGGTCTTCTGGACGTGCGTCGACCATTTGGCGTTGATGGTCTGCGTCATCTGGATCATCCGCCGCGCGACGACCTTCTGATAGACCTCATCCGACGCCATGTTCGCGGGGTTGTGGCAGTAATTGCACCCCTGCTCCGGCGGCGCGACCCACTGGGTGATCATCGCCATCAGATGGTTGAACCGCTCCGCCGACAGGCCACCGAGCACCTGCACGTTCTGGTAGCTTTCGGCCGCAGTCGGCCCGCCCTCGGGCGGCAGCGGATAGGGCGGCTCGGGGATCTTCGTTGCTTCCTTGATGTTGGAAACATCGACGATCTGCGCCATCGCCGTCCCGCGATAGCCGGTCTGCTCGGACACCTTGCTGCCCAGTTCGCAGCCACCGAGGAGGGTTGCCAGCGCCGCCCCGGCGCCAAGGGTTGCTATACGCGCGTTCATCGACCAGCTCCAGGCAGGGTGTTGGGATCGATCACCCCAGTACCGGGGTACCCCGGTGCATAATCGTGCTGGACGGCCCAGAGATACCAGTTGTCCACGACCGTACCGGTCAGCAGGATCCCGATCCCGCCGGTCAGCGTGGTCAGCACGGCGAACCACCAGGCCCAGCGATGGATCGATTCCATGTTGGCGTTGAAGCCCATGGTCCAGCGCCAGAACAGCCCACCACGCTCGGTGGCGGTCCCGCGGTCCGTGATCTGCTCGATCTCACGCTCGGCACCATAAGGCGCGGTGGCGAGGATCGTCGCGGCGTGCATCGCGAACAGCAATGTCGAGCCGTAGAGGAACACGATCGAGAGCGCGTGGAACGGGTTGTAGAAGAGGTTGCCGTAGCGGATCGAGAAGGCCGCGGTCCAATCCAGGTGCGGGAAGATACCGAACGGCACCGCCTCAGCCCAGCTGCCCATCAGCAACGGGCGGATGAAGCCCAGCACCAGATAGAGCCAGATCGCGCTGCCGAATGCCCACGCGACGTGCGTGCCCATGCCCAGTGCACGGGCCCGGAGGTAAGTGCGCGCCCACCACAGGATCACCGACGCGGTGAGGAAAAAGCCGGCGATGATCCACCATCCGCCCTGCGCCAGTGGCACGAACGGGCTGAAGCCATATTCCGGCCCCGGCGGCTCGAGCGCGAGCCAGGGCAGCTGGCGGACGAACTCGACCGGGCTCCAGTTGACCGACGCCCACATGTTGAGGCCGATGATCTCGAACGCGAGGAAGCCACAGATCAGCGCCGCGATCCCGAGGCGACCGAGGTAGATCGGACCGATCTGCGCCGCACCGAGCTTACCTGCCCAGTAGTTGTTGCTTGGGGTCCCCGTGCGGCCGAACGTGGCGCCCTGCATCGGCGGGCCGTATTCCATCGGTCCACGGAGTTGGACCTGAGTGAAGAGGTTCTGATAGCGTGCCATGGTATATTGCTCCTCCTCAGGACCAGATCGGCAGGTTGAGCCACCACGTCCACCATTCGGGCCAGCCGCGTGTCCACAGCGGGCCGGAGATGATGATGCAGACGGCGCTCCAGAACCCTGCGCTCAGCGCGAGGAACAGGCCGACGCGATGGATGCCGATCGTGCCGACCGAATAGCCAATGGTGTCGCGGAAGAAGGAATCCTCATATTCGGGAGTCTTCACCTCGCCGGGCCGGCCCTTGGCATCCTTGGGCACGTTGACCGCGGAGAGCACCAGGCTGCCGTGCAGCGCGAGCGCGAGCGTCGTGGTGAAGAAGAAACTCACCGCGAGCATGTGCGCCGGATTGTAGTGGAAGTGGAGGTACTGGTACCCCGTGTTCGACACCCAATCGAGATGGCTGAAAATTCCGTAAGGGAAGCCGTGGCCCCAGGCACCGAGCAGCCACGGGCGGATCACCACCAGGCTGACATAGGCGAAGATCGCCACGCCGAAAGCGAACGGGACATGATAGCCCATCCCGAGCTTTCTGCAGATCTCAACCTCGCGCAGCGCCCAGGACACGAACGCCCCGACCGCGCAGACGGTGATGATCTGCCAGAAGCCGCCTTCGCGCAGTGGCGCGAGGCCAAGGCCATAGCTGAGGTCGGGGGGCGCGATCGAGATCAGCCACGGGTTCCAGGTCGGCCCGAGCGACGCTGCGTAGAAGATGAGCAATGTGCCCAGCCCCGCGAACAGTGCCGTGGTGACTCCAAAGAACCCGACGTAGAAGGGCCCAACCCAAAAGTCGAAAAGGTCGCCGCCAATCAGAGTGCCTCCCCTGACCCGGTATTTCCGCTCATAGCTTAGCAGCGCCATCGACGTCTCTCCGCCCCCGCCGCTCCCGGGAATGCGGGAACGATGATTTCATCTGGTGTGGGCGGGCACGACGTGTGGTGTCGACACGCCGTGCCCGTCCGTCGGCCGCGCCCGTGGGGCAGGCGCGGCCGGTGGGTTGGCCCGTTAGGGCGTGGTTGCGGCCGGAGCGGCCACGGTGGCAGGTGCCGCCCGCGCGCCGTCGAGCCAGTTGAACCGGTCGGTGCTCAGCAAGATGAAGTGAATCAGCAGTGCCAAGACTAACAGGAAGGCGAAAAGTCCGACCAGCGTCCGGCGCGGGTCGAAAATCATCCAAACTCTCCACATGGTCCGGTCCTCCTATGCCAGAACCGAGCTGACCGCGGCCTTGGCCACAGCAGCTCCATGCTCGATCATCGCGTATCCTTCGGGGCCCGGCAGCCACGGCCGCCAGCTCCACACCAGGAAGTGTGCCACGATCGCCACCAGCGTGAAGACGATGAAGCTCGTCAAAAACAGCTTGTGGAATTCTTTTGCCTCTTCGGGCGTCAGGTAGGTTCCTGGCCCTATACGTTCATCGCTCATGATAGCGTCTCCATGCTTCCCGACGTGGATAGGAGCGTAAAAGGCGCTCCCCGGCGGCATCCAGGCGGCGAGGGTCGCCACCAAGATTGGGTAACCCGCCCCACACGGGTGATCTGTTGGAGGCGGCTCATGCCGCCCCGCTTTCCACGAGCGCGCTGACCAGGCGCTCATGTGAAATTCGTGATTCGCCAGCGCGGCGCGCGGCGGCTTCGGCCGCGTCGCGGATGCGCTTGGCGGCCGAGATGCGGACCAGCACCGGCGCACGTTCGACGGCGTCGTCGAGCCCGGCCTTGGCATCGTCATCCCAGGCCAGCGCGCGATCGATCCGCGACGGCGTCGCCTCGACCTTGTCGAGCTGCCCGGCCAGCGGCAGGATGTTGAACAGCGCATCGAACAGCGCGTTGCACACTTCCTGCACCAGATAGGTCGCGCCGGCGTAGCCCATGAACGGCGTGCCGGTATGCCGGCGGATCACCGCGCCCGGGAAACTTGCCGGAATGAAACAGCCGCGCATCCCGCCCGGGCCGCCCGCCGCAGCCTCGGCCATGTACATCCGCTCGTTGAAGCTGCCGAACAGTACCAGCGGCGGATTGGTGGCGATCATGTCCTTGACCGACTGGTTGTCGGACTTCGACCCCGCACAGCGCGACACCGCGAAGTTGCACGGCAGGCCCATGTCGTCTTCGAGGAAGGCGCGGATGCCGCGGGCGTAGGTGTCGGTGGCAACGATGCCAAAGCTCGCCGTGCCGAAGAAATCCTGCGTGACCGAGCGCCACAGATCCCACAGCGGCTTGATCGTCGTGTGCTTCTCGCGCGTGATGAACGGCTCGGGATCGAGGCCGGTCAGTTCGCCGAGCTTGCGCAGGAA
>JANPIY010000200.1:0-10764 GCA_031425255.1 Planctomycetota bacterium | reverse complement strand
CCCAGGCCAGAGCCCAGAGCACCAGCAATACCCGGGTCGCTAGCGGATGCAGAATGATGACGGGTGCGTGCATGCATGCCCAGGTGGCTGAGGTGAAAGTTTGACGCGGAGTGATGACCGCCAGATCCGCCTAGAAGCTCCAGTCATGGCTGCCGACGGGATCGGGGCTGTTCTGCAGGCGCAGCGACAGGCGCAGCAGGGCCGACAGCAGATCGCCGGCACCGCTCTTGGACTCGTAGATGGTGCTGTCCGGGGCCGAGCGGATCAGTCCGTTGCTGAACATCCGTGCGACCGCGATCCGCGCCGTCTGATCGGCGCGCGTCAGATGCTTGCGTTCCTTGGTCAGGTCGAAGAGATCCAGATCGAGGTGGATGCCGAAGCCCAACGCCTCGGGAGATACATCCGCGGGCATGGGGGCAGCCATGAGCAGATCGGCGATGCGCACCGCGGCGATGCGGAACTCCGGATCCTGATCCTGACGCGCGCAGTACGCAGCGATGCGCCCGAGTCGGGGCAGTCCTGAGGAGCTCCCGCCATATCCCATGGCCCAGGGATTCACCGGCCGCGACGCGGCGAGGATCGCTTGCGGCACGGTTTCCACGAATGGCGTCCCGTCGAGGTTGAGTTTGGGACGGTAGGTGGCCGTCGCCGGATCCCATGCCCGGGTCAGGAACGCCTTCACCATGCTCAACCCGCGCTGGGATGCCTCGGGATCGGCGGCGCTGATACGGCCGGCCTTGAGCAGGAAGTACGCCGCCAGCGGGAAGCTGGTGATATCCACCTCCATATGCCCGGACTTGCCCTCAATGCCTGGGAGGCAAACGGGCGCCAGGCCGGTGGTGGGATCGCGGTGATTCCAGTACAACGCGCCGATACCGCGGGCGCGCGTCTCCACCTCGGGCGAGGTGTTCTTCCCGTACAGGAAGGCGTACGCATAGGCGAACAGCGCGGCGTGTTTGATCCATGGCTGCGCTTTGGCCGCGGAGCTGTAGCTGCCGCTCCAGGTACCGTGGCGGTTGAAGAGCCACCCGGTGAGGGCGGGGTTTTCGCCATAGAAATGGTACTTGAGTCCGGTGATGGCGCGGGTGGTGGCCTGCGCGTCGACCTCCCACAGCACCTCCCAGGGCGTGGTCCATTCGATCAGTTCGTGGACCACGCCGCTGCGGCCATACTCCAGATGCACGGCATCGGTGAAGACGTCGTAATACATGTGTTCGCCCCAACCGAGCAGCCCGCTCTTGGGATGCTGCGCCACGGCGACATAGTCGCGCACGTAGTCCGTCACCGCCTGCGCGTACTTGGCATCTCCGCTCACCGCCGACAACGTGCGGAAGGCATGCAGCGTGCTGACGTCGTGGTGGAGATTGCAGCCGCCCACCGCCCGATCCTGCACCCGTGCGCCCTTGCGCAGGCGGATCTTCGCGGCGTCCTGCGGCACCGCGTAGTCCTCCAGCATGATGACGCCACACCACAGCGCGGTCTGGCGCGGCCCATAGGTGTCGCGTCCGTGATCGAGCAGGGTGTCGGCGAAGCGCACGACCACCGCCTGGTAATCCGGGGCCTCCACCACCTCCTCCACCGCACGGAGCGGCAATGGGAGGGCGCAGACAACGAGGGCGGCCATGAGCCAAGGAGAGGTCATCGGGCGGGTTCCTGGACGACGGTCGGGAAGCGTATCGGCGCTGAGCGGCCACTTGGCGGATGACGCTGATGCGGGTGAGCGGGCGCGGGCACTCATGGCATGGCCTCCAGGCGGAGGCAATCCCACAACAGGCCCGCCACCGGAGTATTCACCGAGCGTTCATCCCGCCGCGTCGGTGCCGGCATGCTGATGACCAGGAGATTGTCCCCAGGACGCAGACGCTCGGCAGCGAAGGTGAGCTCGCGCTCCTGATAGCCGGCATGGATCCCGCTGCGATGGACGGCCCCGCTGATCTCCAGGTCGGCGATGCTGCCGAGCGGCTCGCCATTGAGGTGCAACTCCAACTGTGGCCGCTGCCGGCCTTCATAGCTCGCGATGCCCAGCAGCAGTCGCAGCATACCAGCCGTTTGGCCAGGATGCGCGAAGCGGATGGTCCAGCGCGGCACGCGCCACGAGCGGTCGGGCTGCTGGGTGACCGCCATCTGGAACGGCCAGCTCCGCGCCTCGCTCGTGCCGACGGTGAAGACCGGCCCATCGGGCAGCGCGCTGGCGATCTGCTGCCAGAGCCCCCATTGGCGGAAGTTCTCGGCGAAACCGAACTCTTGCGCCGAGCGGTCCGGCGTACCGATCTGCCAGAGCACCTGGCGATCGACCGGGCGCTGCCAGACCAGTCGGCCCGTATCGACCATTCCCGAGCCGCCGACCTGGATGCCGCGCTGGACGAAATGACCAAATGAGCCCGGTTGCCAGCCATAGAGGTCGTAGGTGCCGGCGCGCACCTTGCCGAGTGCGAAGCGCCCCTGGGTATCAGTCCAGCCGGAGAACCGGTAACCGCGCCATTGCTGCTGCCACAGCAGCGGTCCCTGGGTCGCCTCATGCGGTGCCAGGATGACGCGCGCGCCAGTGACGGGAGCGCCGTCCTGAGTGGCGAGGGAGCCGCTCACCGAGGCGCGTTCGCGTTGGAAGGCGGCATCGTCGAGCCACTCGTAGGGCCAGCTCGCGACCGCCGCGGCGGCGACCGCTTTGGCATCCTGCCACATCTGCTGCTGGGTCGCGCCGGTGTTCACATGGATGAACCACGGCGCGGATACCTTGCGCCAGGAGCCCTCGCGTGGATCGGAGGTCAGGATGCCCGCGCCATAATGTGCAGCCTGTGCATGAGCGAGCAGGACATGGGATGCGCCGCCCTGATGCACGGTCAGCTCCTGGTGTTCCGGGCCACCGTTCAGGTGTTCCTGGCTCGGCATGATGACCCAGAGGCCGATGCCATCGCCCATCGCGCCGTGCAGCGGATGCCGTTCATCCCGTTCGGCGGCGAAGAAGTACTTGGAGTAGTATCCACCGTCCGGCAGGGCGTAGGTCGAATCCATCACCGAACGTGCCGGCACCAGCAGCTCAGCGGCCGGAAAACGTGCGATGCGCCCATCGTCGACCGCGGCGGTGGTGAAGCGCTGCGGATCGATGCGCAGTGCCAGATTGTACTGCGCGAGTTTGAGCACCCGCGGCGTGCGGACGACATCGTGGGCCCAGACCAGGTAATGGTGGAAACCGGCCTCGCCCGCGCGCAGGACGAAGTGGCTGGCGAAATCGAACGGGCAGTCGGGACTGATGTTGACGAAGGCGATCTCGACCAGCTCGGCGTCCTGGCGCACCACGCGATACTCCCAGCGCGTACCCGGCTTGTCCTTGCGGCTGGTGTAGGCGATCTGCACGTAGCCCCCGCCCGGGGCGAGCAGTTCCCTCCCCTGATGGACCAGCGACACCAGCGTGCCGCTGTCCTTGGAAAAGCGCAGGGCGACCGTGCCGTTGGCCAGGGCGATGACGCCTTTCTGTTCGGACAAGCTGAGGCTGGGGACGGCCAGCGCGTCCTCGGCCGCGGCCAGGCTGCTCGCCAGTGCGAGCCCGACGACCAGCAGCGCCAAGACCCGGGTACGTGGGGCCAGCCCGCACATTGCTTCACCTGGGCATCGCACGGTCGATGGCATCATTGGTCGCTCCTGACCTGGTATTGTCGCCACCCAGGCGGCGTTAGGGAGCAATGGCACCGGGTTGATGACGGAGGCTCTTGGACATCGTCCAGGCCGGCAGCATCGCAGGTGACCAGTGAGCCGATCAATGGTGTACACTGCCCGCGGATCTGGATCGGACGGCCCCCACGACCGCTGACCGGGTCGTCGAGTCCGTCCGTAACAGCCCGCAGGTGGCGACAATACCAGGAGAGAGGATCCGCATGACCATGCCACAGCCCGACGGGTGGTTTCTCGAGCAGGTCGGACGCGAGCAGTCGCGCCTGCGGACCTACATCCGTTCCCTCGGCATCCGGGCGGAGATGGTCGACGACCTTGCGCAGGACGCCCTCATCGTCGCCTACGAGAAACGCGCCACCTTCGATCCGGCGATCCAGCAGGACTTCGGGGCCTGGATCCGCGGCATCGCCCGCAAGCTGGTCGCCAACGCGGTGCGCAAGGAGGCGCGCCGCAAGGTCTGCCTGTCGGAACACCTCACCGAGCTGCTGCTCGCCAGCCCAAGCGAGGCGCTGCACCCGCTGACCAACGCCGCCAGCGAGGAACATCTGGTGGCGCTCTCCGCCTGCCTGACGGCACTGCCCGAGCACAGCCGACAACTGATCCATCTGCGCTATTTCGATGAGCTCTCCCCAGGGGCCATGGCCAGCCGGCTGGAACGCACCGCCAATGACGTGCGCCAGGTGCTCTTCCGCATCCGTGGCCTGTTGTTGACCTGCATCGAGAAACGCCTCACCGGAGCGGGAGAGTAAGGCCATGGATGCGCAGGCACGAGCTGCATACGAGAGCGCGCTGGCACGCCTGCTCGAAGGCGAGCCCGAGCCGGACGATGGCGAGCTGATCGTGCGCGCGGTGCGGGCGCACCCGGAGCTGCTGCGCGAGGTCTCCGGCGCCCTGGTGATCGACGACCTCCTGCGTCAGCAGGCCGAACCCGACCACGCCGCATTCACCGAGGCCTTCGCCACGCAGGTACGGGCGACGTCATCCGGCACACATTTCGTCGAGCGCATCGCCACGGTGATCAAGGAGGTTCCACCTCGGCCGACGCCAGCGGCCTGGTTGCCCTGGGGTCTGGCGGTGGCGGCCGGTCTGGCGGCGGTTATCGGGTGGTGGGAGGTCGTCGCCGCACAACGCAGCCCGCCTTCCCATGAGACTCCGACCGCAGGTACCCCGAGCGCAGCGGCTGAGACCGCCTCGCTGGCGCTGATGGTCAATGAAGCCGGTGCGCGCTTCGCGGACGGTGCCGCTCCCGCCGCCGTCAGTTTCGGACCCGGCGCTTACGCGCTGACCCATGGCATCGCCCATGTGCGCTTCCGCAACGGCACCGACGTGGTGTTCGTCGCCCCGGCCGACTTCACCATCAGCGACGCCTTCCATGTCCGCCTGACGCGGGGATCCCTGCGGGCGCTGGTGCCGCCGAGCGGCTTCGGCTTCGTGGTCGACACCGCCCAGGTCCGTTACCGCGACCTGGGCACCGAGTTCGGCGTGACGGCGGGTGATGCGGGGGCACGCAGCGACCTCCACGTCTTCGCCGGCCAGGTCGAGGTCGTGCCGCTCGGCACCACGACGCCCTCGGCCACCCTCGCCGGTGGAGAATCGATGCGCCATCGCGGCGGCGTGGTCGAGGCGTTGCCCGCCGCCGATGAACGGGACTACCCGACCCCGCAATCGATCTCCCTGACGCGCTGGAATCAGCTGAGCGAGGACCTGCAGAACGATCCGGACCTGATCTTCTATCATCCCTTCGTGGCGGTGGCCGGTCGTCCAGAGGTGCTGCACGATACCGCCAGACATGGCCTGCAGATCGATGGCACGATCAGCGGCGCGCGCTGGGTCGCCGGGCGCTGGCCCGGCAAGCAGGCGCTGCAGTTCGAGCAGAGCGGCGACCGGGTGGCCCTGAGCATCCCTGGAGAATTTACCCAGGTCACCATCGCCGCCTGGGTCAAGATCGATCGCCTGGATTACCCCGCCAACGGGCTGCTGATGTCGGTCGGATGGCGTCCCGGCAATCTCCAGTGGCAGCTCGACCGACGCGGGAGTCCAGCGCCCACGGCGATCTATTCCTCGCCTAAACGCCAAGTGGTGTGGAGTGGTGCCTCCCTGCCGAGCGGACGCTGGGCGCACGCCGCCGTGACCATGGACCGCAACAGCGGCCGCATCCTCAACTACGTGAATGGCGAGCTCGCGGGCGAATCACGCGTCAACATCACGACCGGTACCATCAGACCAGGGGACTGCCTGATCGGTTCCTGGCTCGCCGACAACAAGACTCAGGAGGATCGTGACTTCCGCGGACGCATCGACGAACTGGCCATGTGGCGCGTAGCGCTGCCGGCCGAACGCATCGCCCGCTTGGCCAACGAGGGCATGCCGGTCGACCTCGCGGTCAGCGGAAGACCAACTCCGTTTCGCGCGCCCGAACCCGCCCGTGGGAAGGGCGGACCATGAGCGTCGGTCCCAGCGGAGTGATGGGCGTGCGCGACCTGCCACCATGGCATCGTCGGATGCTTGCGCTCCTCATGCTGGCCTGCGCGTGGCCGGCCAGCGGCGAGGAACCGGCACCTCCGATCGCCCTCACTGGGCTGGTGTCACCGGTGATCTTTCGCGGCGACGCCACGCACGCCTACCGCGATCCGACGGCGCTCTTCCATGCCGGCTGGTTCCACCTGTATCTCACCTTGGTCGAGATCGAGGCGGATGGCCGTCCCTATTCCTACCTCGCCAGCAGCCGCAGCCGCGATCTGCAGCAGTGGAGCGAGCCCACCCGCCTGACGCCGCGGGATCAACGGCTGAACTTCGGCAGCCCAGGCAACATCATCCGCTTCGCCGACCGCTGGGTGCTCTGCCTGCAGACCTACCCGCGCCCGAACGGTGAACCCTATGGCAACGACACGGCACGGCTGTGGACCATGCGCAGCGACGACCTGATCACCTGGGACCAGCCGGAACTGCTGCGGGTGAAGGGAGCGGACGTCCCGCAGGAGGCTATGGGCCGCATGATCGATCCGTTCCTGATCGAGAGCGCGCAGGAGCCCGGGCGGTGGTGGTGTTTCTTCAAACAGAACGGCATGAGCCGCTCGTGGTCGCGGGATCTGAAATCGTGGACCTTCGTCGGCAGCATGCCGGCGGGTGAAAACGCCTGCGTCATCCGCGATGGTCCCGAATACGTCCTGTTCCATTCGCCGCGGAACGGTATCGGCACGAAGCGCTCGACCGACCTGCAGACCTGGAAGGACGCCGGCGTGACCACCCTTGGCCAGGCCGGCTGGACGTGGGCCGCTGGCCGCCTGACCGCCGGTTTCGTCTGCGACCTGCGCCGGGAACCGCACGTCGGGAAGGCCCTGATGTTCTTCCACGGCTCGGAGTTTCCGGAGAAGGATCGGCGCGGTGGCTTCGACAACCATGCGAGCATCGGCCTGGCCTGGAGCACGGATCTGCGGACCTGGGAATGGCCGGGGAAAGTGGTGGTGAAATGAGCCGTCGTCAGCACCCACCACGGAGCATTTCCTCACCACCGATAATCCCCTTCCTGCGACGCTGCTGAGCGTGCATTACCATCAGGCGCCACACATGCATCTCGTCCATACCGCCAGCGCCGCTCGCCTTGTGGTAGCGCTCACCACCGCCCTGCTGTTTGCAGCCGGTGCCGAAACCGCCGACAAGGCGCCCGCACCGACCATGGCCAATGTCGCCTATGGAAAGCACGAACGCCACCGGCTCGATTACTGGCAGGCGAAGGCAGCGACGCCCACGCCAGTGGTGATCTTCTTCCACGGTGGCAGCTGGATGCGCGGCACCCGGACCTCGGTCAAGGGCTATGGCTTGGCGAAGTTCCTCGCCGCCGGGATATCGGTGGTGGCCGCCGACTACCGCTTCATCCATCAGGCACGGGAGGCAGGAGTCACCCCGCCCGTCGAGTGGCCTTTGCATGACGCTGCACGCGTGGTGCAGTTTGTCCGTAGCAAGGCCGCGTCCTGGGCCCTCGACACCAAACGCATCGGCCTCTCTGGTAGTTCTGCCGGGGCCTGCTCCGCGCTGTGGTTGGGCATGCATGAGGATCTGGCCGATCCCACCAGCGCGGATCCGATCGCGCGTGAATCCACGCGCGTGAGCTGTGTCGGAGTGAACGAGGCGCAGACCACGCTCGACCCTCGACAGATCCGCCAGTGGTTCGGCCAGTTTCCCACCTATGGCTTGCACGCCTTCAGTTTTGACCGCCTCAATGAGGAATCCAACGAGGCATTGTTCGCCCGCGTCGAAGCCGCACACGCAGTGCTGCAGCCGTGGATCGCCAAGTACTCGCCGTACGAACAGGCCAGTGCCGACGATCCCCCGATCGGAATGTATTATCCCAAGAAACCACCGGGCGACACCGTCCATGGCGCGATGTTCGGGGTCAAACTGCAGGAACGCCTGACGGCGCTGGGAGTCGAATGCCGCACGCTGTATCCCGGCGGCAAGGACTCCACGGGCGGCGACCAGGTCGACTTCCTCATCACCCATCTGCAGGCTGCCGCGCGGTGATCCACGGCGTCATTCTTCCTGACCAACCGTTTCCTATTCCCCGGCGGAGTCGTCGCTCGGCTTCACATGACGGGCGCGGAGCAGTTCCTCACTGAAGATGGCTGCCGGAAAGAGGATCTCTCCTTCCTTCGCACTATGGATGACGAGGTCGCCAGCCAAGGATTGTAATCCGACACGCACGATCATCACGTCCTCATCGCTGAGCCCACCCTCGACGACCTTCGCCTGGTAGATGATCCGCTGCAGCATGGCTTCGTTCTCCGAGTGGCCATGACTCGCAAAACGGATGATCGATGTCGACTCACGTGAGCTCCAGGAGATCCTGCCGCAGAGCGCATCCTCCAACTCGATACAGAGGGGAAATAATTCTGCCTCTTCGTGGTCGATATGAAGAATGATCTCATTCTTGAATTGATGGTATTCCCGGTGCAACGCCACCAGGCCGGAGCGGGGATAGGCGACCACGAGGTGGTCGATGAGGATGTCCAGCCGTTCCAATTCATGTCGGAGAGGAAGATGATGCGTGCCCACGATGTCGGCCACGACCTCGGGGATGGTCGCCATGCTCCAATCGCGTGCGGGTGGCGGAGGCGGTGGCCGCGCCGCACGAGCGAGCGTCAGCAAGGCACGCTGAGGCGAAGTGCTCCATTCACCCAGGGTGAGGTCAGTCCCGAAACCGAGTTGGCTACAGACGTCATCGAGTTCAGCATAGGCGCGAACGAGCTCAGTCCGCCGCCCGAGGGGTCCGAAGAGGCGGCTGCGGGAGGGCGGGGTGGCAGGCGTCACCCGGGGCCCCTCATGCAACCTTCGTACTGCACTGCCGTGAACCCATCGGTATGGGCATAGGAGGCGATGTGCCTGAGATGGTCATGGATTCTGGTCATATGGAGTCCTGCTCGCCCTGCTTGATACGGGCACTTTCATGGTTCACAGCCTAAATTTTTATTGATGAGCAACGAGGCAACACGCTTGGCTGCTGCGGCGATCCGCGCAGGAAGCGGTTCGCCCACCCTCGTCGAGAAGTGTGAAATGGTTTGAAGGTGAAGGGACACCAGGACAGTGCACCTTCAGGAGCATTCCATGACCCGTATCCTGCTGATGACCTTGCTGACCGCGCATCTCACGGGGTTGACGGCCGAGGATCCGGTCCGGGTCGAGCGCGTGCCGGACGGTGGTGTCCAAGTGCAGCTCGCCATGGCTGAGGACGGGACCGTCCACGCCGTCTGGTTCTCCGGCCCGGCGGCCGCAGGCAATTTGCTCTATGCGCGCCGCGCACCCACTGCCGACTCGTTCACGCCAGCGATACGGGTGAACAGCCAGGACGGGTCCGCGATCGCCATGGGCACGATACGTGGAGCACAGTTGGCACTCGGCAAAGCGGGACGCGCGCAGGTGCTCTGGAATGGCACCGCTGCCGCATTGCCCAAGGGACCTGATGGCGGGCCCGGGATGCTGTACACCCGGTTGACCGATGCGGGGTCGTCCTTCGAACCCCAGCGCCAGCTCATCCAGAAAGCCGGCGGCATCGATGGCGGCGGATCGCTGGTCGCCGATGGCAACGGTCGGGTGTGGGCTTTCTGGCACGCGCTGGGCGGAGCCAAGGATGAGAGCGGCCGCGCGGTGTATCTCGCGGTATCGACCGATGACGGCGCCACCTTTGCGGCCGAACAACCCGCCACGGACATCCCGACCGGTGCATGCGGATGTTGCGGCATGCGTGCCGGCATCGATGGGCAGGGACGGCTCTCGGTGCTCTACCGTGGGGCCACCGCGAAAGGTCAGCGTGATGAGATCCTGCTGACGCGTGGGAAGGACCAGAAGACCTTCACCGGGCAGGTGCTCGATCCCTGGGATGCGAAGATGTGTCCGATGAGCATCAGCGCGATGGGCGCCGCCGCTGATCGCACGGTGCTGGGTTGGGAGACCAAGGGACGCATCGCCTTCACGCTGGCCAAAGCCGGAAAACCAGGCGCCGTGATGACCGTCGCCGCCGCGGCCGCAGGCAGCAAACATCCCACCATCGCCGTCAATGCCGCGGGCGAATTCCTGATTGCCTGGTCGGAAGGCACGGGCTGGAACAAAGGCGGCGCGATCGCCTGGCAACGCTTCGATGCGCAGGGCAAGCCGCTCGGCACATCCGGCCGCGCTGACGGACTACCGGCCTGGGGTCTGCCTTCTGCCGTTGCCAAGCCTGATGGTACGTTCCTGATCCTCTACTGACGCGGCGATGAGCCGGTTCAGCACTCGTTTCATCTGATCACCAATGCGTGGCAGAGAAGAACACCGCTGCCACCATGCTGCGCTTGCCAGTCGCCACGATGCCGTGCATGCACCGGTCCTGAGCATGACGTTGGCGGAAGGCACCTCGCGTTACCCGCCGGACATGAGCGGATAGGTGTGGACATCCGGCGAGGACGGCGACGTCCCCAGCAGTGCCACGGCTCAGATTTGCTGAGGCCAACCGGCTGGGGTCATGCCGACCGCTGGCCATACAAGGTCGAGATCGATTTGGCAGAGGGTCGCGGCCGCCGCGAGCCGGAACGTGTGCAATGAACGCCGCATGACCGGTTCTCC
>JANPIY010000199.1:0-11588 GCA_031425255.1 Planctomycetota bacterium | reverse complement strand
GACCTGTCATTTCCGCCCGACGATCTCCACGCACACTAGTTGTTTGGCGTCGCGCACCACGATCCTGCCGTCGACGTAGGCGGGATGGCACCATGACTTGCCGCAGATCTGCACGCGGCTGCTCTCGCGATAGCCGGTGGGATCGGCGGCGAAGAGGATGAGTTCGCCGCCATCGTTGAACATCAGCACGTTGGTCCCGGCGGCGATGAAGGCGGCAAAGGCCTTGTCGGGACTGGTGCTGACGCAGCCGTCCTGGCGCCAGGCAGCGGAGCCGTCCTTGAGCGCGACGCAGACCGCCTGCTTGCCGACCAGCCCATAGAGGTGTTCGCCGACGCGCACCGGGCTGGAGAAGTTCGGGCCCAGCGCCTTGATCGACCATGCCTGCTGCGCGCTGATCTTGCCGCCCACGGCGCTCAGGCGTGTGGCGACCAGACCGACCTCGTGCGAGCCGACGATGACCAGATCCCCAGATACGATCGGCGCCATGACGTGGCGGCCGTAGTTGGTCGTCAGCGGTACGCGCCACAGCAGCGCACCGTCGGCAGCCGCGAGACCGAGCGCGCCAGCGACGGTGAAGCACACCACCTGTTTCACGCCAGCGATGGTCGCGACCAGCGGCGGTGCATAGGCGGCCTGATCATCCTGCGATTTCCACACCACCTTGCCGGTGGCCTTGGCGAAACAGACCACGCCGGCGCTCGGGCCGCTCACCAGGGCATAGAGGTGATCGCCGTCGAGCGCGGGGCTGGCGCTGTAGCCATGCCGGCTGCCGCCCTTGGAGTCGCCCTTCTCGCCGATGTAGACCGCTTTGAAGTCCTTCACGTAGTTGGTGCTCCACACCACCTTGCCCGAGTCGAGGGCGAAGCAGGTGAGCTGACCCTTGCACGACTGCGCGAACACCAGCTTGCCATCGCTCACCGGCGCGCAGCGCGGTCCGGTGCCGAAGCCATCCTTGTGCGCGCTGTCCAGCGGCGCGCTCCACAGCGGCTTGGCCTGGTCGAGGGTCAGCGCATGCACGGTCTCCTGGCCGTTCTGCAGATCGAGGTAGACCACCTTGCCACCCGCGACGATCGGCGCGGCGAAGCCCTCACCGACCGGCCCCTTCCAAATAACCTTGGGCGCTTCGGGCAGGCTGGTCGGCAACAGCGACCCGGCCGGCACCGCTCCATCCCCGGCCGGCCCACGCTGGGTCGACCAGTCGGCGGCCATGCCGACACACAGGAGGGACGACAACACGGCGATGCGGGAAGTGGTGAACATGGGAGATCATGCTGATACCGGCGGCCACATGTCCACGTTGCCGCCGGTCACCGCGCGGGAAGGCAGGAGATGTCACCGCGAAGCCGCAAAGAGCGCCAAGTGGAACGGTGGATCGATTCCCACCGCTCCCGCAGTCCTTGGCGCTTTTGGCAGCTTTGTGGTGGAGAGGCTCTGCTCGCCTTTCCATACAAACTCAGAACAGGTCCGTCACCGCTCCCGTGCTCGCCGACGTCACCTGCGCCGCGTACTTCGCCAGCACGCCGCGGGTGTAACGCGGCTTGGGCGCCTTCCACGCCTTCTTGCGCTTGGCCATCTCCGTCGCGCTGACATCCACCGAGATGGTGTGCTTGACCGCGTCAATGGTGATGCGGTCGCCATTCTTGACCAAGGCGATGGGGCCGCCGACCGCCGCTTCCGGCGTGACGTGGCCGACCACCAGGCCGTGGGTACCACCGCTGAAGCGGCCGTCGGTGATCAGCGCCACCTCCTTGCCGAGACCGCGGCCCATGATCGCCGAGGTCGGCGCCAGCATTTCACGCATCCCAGGGCCGCCCTTGGGGCCTTCGTAGCGGATGACCAGCACCTCGCCGGCCTTGACGGTCTGATCGAGGATGCGCTTGAGGCATTCCTCCTCGCTGGCGAAGACCCGCGCCTTGCCGGTGAAGCCCAGGCCTTCCTTGCCACTGATCTTGGCCACCGCGCCCTCGGGGGCGAGGTTGCCATACATGATCACCAGGTGGCTATCGGCCTTCAGCGGGGTCGCCAGCGGCTTGATGATCTGCTGATCGGCCGGGTAGGGCTTCACGCTCTTGAGATTCTCGGCCACGGTCTTGCCGGTGACGGTCAGGCAGTCGCCATGCAGCAGGCCGCCGGCGAGCAGCATCTTCATCAGCGGCTCGATGCCGCCGATCTTGGCCAGGTCGGCGGCGTGGTACTTGCCGCTGGGACGCAGGTCGGCGAGCACCGGCACACGTTTGCCGATGCGGGTGAAATCCTTGAGCGAGAGCTTGACCCCGGCGGCGTGCGCCATCCCCAGCAGATGCAGCACGGCGTTGGTCGAACCGCCCAAGGTGATGATGACGGTGATGGCGTTCTCGAAGGCCTTCTTGGTCATGATGTCGCGCGGCTTGATGTCGCGGCGCAGCAGCTCGACGACCTGTTGGCCGGCACGCGTACAATCCTCGACCTTCTCCATTGAGATCGCGACTTGCGAGGACGACCCAGGGAGGCTCATGCCCATGGCTTCGATCGCCGAGGCCATGGTGTTGGCGGTGTACATGCCGCCGCACGAGCCGGGTCCGGGGATGGCGGTGGACTCGACGGCGTCGAACTGCTTCTGGCTCATCTTGCCCTGCGCGTGCGCGCCGACCGCTTCGAAGACCGAGACCACGTCGGTGTTCTTGGCCTCGCAACCATCCTCTTGCGGGGTCTTGCCCGGCATGATGGAGCCGCCATAGACGAAGATCGAGGGACGATTGAGGCGGGCCATGGCGATGACGCAGCCAGGCATGTTCTTGTCGCACCCGCCGAGGGTGACGAAGCCGTCGTAGCCCTGGGCGCCGACCACGGTCTCAATCGAGTCGGCGATGACCTCGCGCGAGACCAGCGAGTACTTCATGCCCTCGGTGCCCATCGAGATGCCATCACTCACGGTGATGGTGTTGAAGATGATCGACTTGCCGCCAGCGCTGTCGGCGCCGACCGCGGCGGCCCGCGCCAGTCCGTCGATGTGCATGTTGCAGGGAGTGACCATCGCCCAGGTGCTGGCGATGCCGATCTGCGGCTTCTTGAAATCCGCCGTGGTGAAGCCCACCGGGTACAACATCGAGCGGCTCGGCGCGCGCTCGGGTCCGTCGACGACGATGGAGGAATGGGGACGAGGGATCGGCGTGGCCATGGTGCTTCCTGGGTCGGCGCATGATGGGTTGGAAACGCCCCCGGCAAGAGGGCCGTCCATGGCAGCTGCTCTGCGGTGCGGCGTTTCGTGCGGGTCCAATCCATATGACTTATAGAGAAGGCAATTCCAACCGCAGAGCCCGCAGAGGGCGCAGAGCTGGGGATCTCATCTCTGCGCCCTCTGCGGCCTCTGCGGTTGGATCAGTCCTCACTGGTACTCCAACTGATGAACCCACACGGATAGCCATGGCACCGGGCTGTCGCGAAAACGGAACAAGGAGTCGCAAACAGGCGTTGAGGCAGCACCCCAGCGGTGAGGATGCTGTTTCCGCTTCCGGGGCTGGCTCCACCAGGCCATCATCTGCCGGTGGCGAGGAGAACGTGGTGCTCATGGTCCTGTCCGTTTCACGTTGGTGCACGCTCCTGCTCTGCCTGGGACATGTGGTCGGGGCGTGGGCGGGCGAGGCGGCCTTCGTGCGCGCGGTCAACCTCAATGGCCCGGCGCTGATCATCGACGGCCATCCGTGGGAGGGTAAGGACGCGCCTGGGCTGACGGTGCAGGGCAATGCTTTCGAGAATCAGCAGGTCACGCTCAAGCCGGCGACCGACGCGGCGCGCGCGCTGATGATACGTAGCAGCCGCTGGGGTTCGCGCGTCGACATCGAGCTCAGCGGTCTGCCGACCGGCGAGCTCCAAATCCTGCTCTACGTGTGGGAGGACAACCACAGCGAGCGCTTCGACCTGCTGGTGAATGGCGCGGTGGTGCAGGAGGGTTTCACCAGCGGTGCGGCCGGGGCGTGGAAACGCCTGGGCCCGTGGTCGGCGACGACCAGGGAGGGCAAGCTGACCATCGCCGCGCGCGGTCCGGAACACGGCGCCGCCAACCTCTCAGGGGTGGAAATATGGACCGCCGGCACCATCCCAGCCATCACGCTGGGCGCCTTCGCCGACGCGCCGACCTCCGATCAGGTGGAGTTCTTCGAGAAGCGCATCCGTCCGCTGCTGGTGGAACATTGTTACGACTGCCACAGCGCCGGCGCGAAGAAGATCAAGGGTGGGCTGGTGCTCGATTCCCGCGCCGGCATGCGCAAGGGCGGTGACACCGGCGCACTCATCGCTCCCGGCGATCCCGACGCGAGCATGCTGATCCAGGCGGTGCGCCACCTCGACGAGGACACCGCGATGCCGCCGAAGGAGAAGCTCGCGCCGGCGCAGATCGCCGACCTCGAGCAATGGGTGCGCATGGGCGCCCCCGACCCACGCGGCGAGGACACCCTGGCGGCGGTGCAGAAGAAGTCGCAGATCGACTGGGAGCGGGCGCGGGACTGGTGGTCGTTCCGCCCGCTCGCCGCGTCGGCGGTGCCGCCGGTGAAGGACGGCACCTGGCCGGCGGGCGACATCGACCGCTACATCCTCGCGCGGATCGAGCAGGCCGGCTTGCGGCCGGCGGAGGACGCCGATCGGCGCACGCTCATCCGCCGCGCGACCTATGACCTCACCGGCCTGCCACCGACGCCCGCCGAGGTCGCGGCCTTCCTCGCGGACGTCCGCCCCACCGCCTTCGCCACCGTGGTCGATCGGCTGCTCTCCTCGCCGCGCTACGGCGAGCGCTGGGGCCGGCACTGGCTCGACGTCGTGCGCTACGCCGATACGGCCGGCGACAATTCCGACTTCCCCGTCCCGCAGATGCGACGCTACCGCGACTGGGTGATCGACGCCGTCAACCGCGACCTGCCCTACGATCGCTTCGTGCGCGATCAACTCGCCGGCGATCTGGTCGCCGACTCCAGCGGCGACCACAGCGGCGAGGAGCGCCTGGCGCGCATCACCGCCACCGGCTACCTCGCCAACGCGCGCCGCTTCGGCTCGCGCGTCGACGACTATCCCTGGCACCTGACCATCGAGGACACCATCGACAACGTCGGGCGTGCCTTCCTCGGCCTATCGCTGTCGTGCGCACGCTGCCACGACCACAAGTTCGATCCCATCCCCCAGCAGGACTACTACGCGCTCTACGGCGTCTTCGCCGCGACCCGCTACCCCTGGCCCGGGATCGAGCTGGAGCAGAAGCAGCGCGACCTGGTGCCGCTGGTCCCCGCCGATCAGGGCGCGCAGGCCCTCATCACCATCACGGAGCGGGCCGCCGCGCAGAAGCGGCTGGATCAGACGGTGAAGGAGCTCAAGGAGGCGCAGAAGAAGGCCGATGACGAGACGAAGAAGTCCTTCGCTGAACGCCTCACGGCCGCCGAGCAGGCCGCCGCGGCGCACCAGGCCGCCCCCCTGCCGTTCGCCCTGGCCTATGCCGTCGGCGAGGCGACGAAGCGCGAGGACGCGCAGGTACAGATGAAGGGCGACCCGGCCAAGCCCGGCGAACGCGTGCGTCGCCATTTCCTCACCGTCTTCGGCGGTGCGGAGCTGCCGAGCGCCGACCGCTCGAGCGGGCGCCAGGCCCTGGCGGAGTGGATCCTCGCCGACGGCGGCGCGCTGGCGGCGCGTGTCATCGCTAATCGCGTCTGGCATCACCATCTCGGCCGCGGCCTGGTGCCGACGCCCAATGACTTCGGCAAACAGGGGCGGCCGCCGAGCCATCCGGAGCTGCTCGACCATCTGGCGCTGCGCCTGCGCGCGCTCGGCTGGTCGCTGAAAGCCCTGCACCGTGAGATCATGCTTTCACGCACTTGGCGGCAGTCGTCGCAGCGCAGCGACGCGGTACTGGCCAAGGACCCCGGCAACGAGCTGCTCAGCGCGTTCCCGCGCCGGCGCCTGGACGCCGAGAGCCTGCGCGACTCTTTGCTCGCACTTGGCGGCAACCTCGACCTGGCCCCGGCGCAGGAGCATCCCTTTCCGCCGGCGGGCGAGTGGAAGTTCACCCAGCACAACCCCTTCAAGGCGGTCTACGACAGCGAGCGCCGCAGCGTCTACCTGATGACCCAGCGCATCCAGCGGCACCCGTACCTCGCGGTGTTCGACGGCGCCGACCCCAGCACCAGCACGCCGGCGCGCCCGACCAGCACCACGCCGCTGCAGGCCCTGTGGCTGCTCAACGATCCGTTGGTGCACACCCAGGCGCGGCGCATCGCCGAGCGCGTCATACGCGAAGCCGGCGATCCCGCGCAGCGCATCAGCACGCTGTACACCCTGCTTTTCGCACGCCCGGCAGCGCCGGCCGAGGTCGACGCTGCGAATCGCCACCTGCTTAGCCTTCGGCCGAAGCTGCAGGCGGGGGGCACCAGCAACGACCAGATGGAAAACGAGGCGCTCGCCTCGCTGGTGCGGGTGCTGCTGCGTCTGAACGCCTTCATCTACCTCGACTGAGGATCCCATGCTCCGACGCCGCGAGATCCTCCGTTCCTTCGCCGCCGGCTCGCTGCTGATGCCTGGGCTGCTGGCGCAGGTGCTGAACGCCGGCGAGGACCCCCTCGCGCCACGCCCAGGGCACTTTCCGGCCAAGGCCAAGCGCGTGATCTTCATCTTCTCGAATGGTGGCGCCTCGCACATGGACACCTTCGACCACAAGCCGGCGCTGTTCAGGGCCGACGGCAAGACCACCGGCGTCGGCGGCGGGTTGTCGAACCAGCAACGCGTGCTGCTGAAACCCGGCTGGGAATTCCGCCCAGGGGGCCGTTGCGGCACGCTGGTGAGCGACCTCTTCCCGCACCTGCGCGAGCAGATGGATGACATCTGCGTCATCCGCTCGCTCAAGGGCGAGGACAACGTGCACTACAACGCCACCCTCGGCATGCACACCGGCTCGTTCTTCTTCGCGCGGCCGAGCATCGGCTCGTGGGTCAGCTATGGCCTGGGCACGTTGAATCAGAACCTGCCCTCGTTCATGGTGCTGGCGCCGCAGATGCCGTACGCCGGACTGCAGATCTTCAACAACGACTTCCTGCCCGCCTACCATCAGGGCGTGCGGGTGGTCGGTGGGCGTGAACCGATCGCCAACCTCGAGCGTCGCAGCACGCTCGCGGGCGTGCAGGAGGACGAGCTCGCGCTCGCCGATGCGCTCGACAACCGCCACCTGGCGACCCGCGCCGGCGACGGCGACCTCTCGGCGCGCATCCGCTCGTTCGAGACCGCCTTCCACATGCAAAGCGAGGCCGGGGCGATCTTCGACTTGGCGCAGGAGAACGATGAGACCCACGCGCTCTACGGCCTCGAGCGCGGCAAGACCGAGGGCTTCGGCTGGCAGTGCCTGGTGGCGCGCCGCCTGGCCGAGCGCGGCGTGCGCTTCATCGAACTGGTCGACGGCAGCTCGTCGCACAATTGGGATCAGCACGGCGACATGGCCGAGCACGCCAAACATGCCAAGAACATCGACCAGCCGATCGCTGGCCTGCTCAAGGACCTCAAGCGCCGTGGCCTGCTCGACGATACCCTGGTGGTATGGACCACCGAGTTCGGCCGCACTCCCGGCGTCGATGGCACCAAGGGGCGCGGCCATCACAGCGCGTGTTTCTCCTCGTGGATGGCCGGGGCCGGGGTCAAGGGCGGCATCGCCTATGGCGAGACCGATGAACTCGGCGCGACGGTGGCGAAGGACAAGGTGCACGTGCACGACTTCCATGCCACCATCCTGCACCTCATGGGTCTCGACCATGAGCGCCTGACCTATCGCCATGGCGGCCGCGATTACCGGCTGACGGATGTGTTCGGGCAGGTGGTGAAGGGCGTGTTGGCGTGAAAGTCGAAAGAGCTGCGTGGCTTCGCCAACGCGCTCTTAGCGCGTCCCGTGCTGCCGGAACAGCCGTGGTGTCATCCCCGTGGCCGCCCGGAAGGCGGTCGAGAACTGCTTCGCCGAGCTGAAGCCGGAGCGGGTCGCGATGGTCGCCAACGACAGGCGCAGTTCGGCCAGCAGTTCCTTTGCCCGCTCGACATGGCAGCGCCGGATCTCCTCCGCCAATCCACGCCCGAGCGCCGCGCGGAAACGCCGTTCGAGCGTACGTCGTCCGCTGCCGAGGGTGGTGACGACCTCGTTCACCGCGAGCGGACGGTGGGCGTTGGCCTGGATGAAGCGGCAGACCTCGGCGATGCCGGCGTCGTCGAGGGCGGAGAGGTCGGAAGAACGGCGGGCGATGACGCGCAGCGGCGGCAACAACAGCGGCGTCGGCAGCACCTTCTTCTCACCGCGCAACAGGCGGTCGAGGTGGGTCGCCGCCTGGATGCCGACCTCCTGATCCGGCAAGGCGATGCTCGACAGCGGTGGCCGGGCCAGACCACAGAGCAGGTCGTCGTTGTCGACGCCGAGGATGGCGACGTGTTCAGGTACGGCCACGCCATGCTGACGGCAGGCTTCGATCAGTTGCGCGGCGAGGATGTCGTTGGCGCAGAAGATGCCGGTGGGCCGCGGCAGACCTTTGACCCAGGCGCCGATCTCCGGCCCGAGCACCGGCGTCGTGCAGGTCGGATCGAAGGGCTGGGCCGGGTTGACGTGATAACGGTCGCTGCCTCGGTCGCGCCGCGCCAGGGTGGTGCGGAAGCTCAGCTCACGGGCGATCGAGGCCCCATGTTCGGGATGCCCGATGCAGGCGAACGAGCCGAATCCACGATCGAGGAAATGGCGGGCCGCGAGTTCGCCCACCATCCGGTCGTCGATGCCGACGCGCGGGAACGACAACTGGGGCATGATGCCGCAGACGTTGATCACCGGCCGGCGCAACCCCGCCAGCGTGCGTGCCATCCCGCGCTCGAAGATGTGGGCGATGACCCCGCGTGGCTTGATCGCCGCCAGGCTGGCGGCCAGCTCGGGCCCGGGTGCCACCGGCACCAGGGTCCACTGCTCGCGCTGCGCAGCGAAACGACTGATGCCGCGCAAGACACCCCGGCAATAGGAGAGGCTGAAACTGAACACCAAGGCGATGGGCAGCGCGCGCGACATGGCCGGAGGATCGCCGCCCTCCGCACGTCCGGAAGCCCAGGGTCCACAAGCCTCATGGCGATCTATGGCCAGCGGAGGACCTTGGTCCCATCCCAAAGGGCGCCGACTTGAGTTTATCCCCATGCTGTAAAGCAAGAATATCTGGCCGCAGAGGCACAGAGGCGCAGAGATGAAAAAACTCTGCGTTGCCTTTCCTCTGCGTCTCCGCGTCTCTGCGGCCGATTCTTCTTCGAGAGTACAAATGCTTCACCCCGCCGGGATCCGGCGGGGTGGGCATGGAGAGCGATCAATCCCGTCAGCGGATCACTTGATATCGGATGCCAGGTAGGCCGCGATGTCGGCCAGGGCCTGGTGGTCGAGGCCCATCATCTCCGGGGCGAACATCAGCGAACGACCGAGCTTCTTGATCTCCTTGACCTTGCTCTTGGGGATGGTCTGGACCAGACCACCCATCGACTTGACGATCACCGGGTCGGCGCTCGACAGCACGATGCCATCGATGTTGCCGGCTTCAGTGACCACCGTGCTGGCATCGAAGCCGTGCGAGATGTCCTTCGACGGATTGATGATGGCATCGATGACCACGTCCTTGGGCTGGGTCTTGCCAAACATGGTGAGGTCGGGGCCGAAGTCGGCACCGGTCTTGCCGATGACGTGACAGGTATAGCAGACCGCCATGCGGGCCTGGCCGGCGGCGGCATCGCCGGTCAGCTTCAGCGCTTCGCTGGCCAACAGCTTGCTCGGCTCGGTCGGGGCGGGCGGCGCCGGCATGGGCTGGATCACCACGAGGTCGGGATCGTAGACGCCGCTGGCTTTGAGGGCTTCACGCACCCCGAGGTCCTTCCATTCGTTGTTCATGCGGTTCATCAACCACCAGGTGGCCATCGACTGGTGCGGGAAGCCCTTGGTCCCAGCCAGCGCGATCATCGCATCGGCGGCTGACTTGTCCTGGATGAAGGCCAGGGCGTCCATCGCCAGCTTGCGCTGCGCGCCGCTCAGGGTGGCGGACAGCGCCCGCGCCTTGAGACCAGGCACTGCTTCCACCGCACCGAGACGCCAGGCGATCCAGGCGAAGCTCTCGCTCCAGGTCTCGCCCGCGCCGGCATCCTTGGCCAGCGCTGCGAACAGCTCCCTGCTCTTACCGGTCGCGCCGATGCCCAGGGCATCGAGGTACGCGCGGTCCTTGCCGTCGAAGCCCTTGGCGACCTGCACCAGCGTCGCGACGCTGTCAGCCGCCGGGACATCGCGCAGGGTCAAGGCGACCTCGCGGCGCACGCCGGCGGAGATGTCGCCGGCCATCGCCGCGGCCATCTTCAGCGGCTCGATCTTGGCCCGGCGTAGGGCGCGGTAGGCCACCAGGCGCTTGCCTTCATCCTGGTCCTTGAGCTGGGCGGTGACCTTGGCCACGCCGGTCGGACCCATCTGCGCGAGCAGCCAGGTGGCACGCGCGGCAATGTACGGATTGGCATCCGCGAGCAGGGCGGCGATGGCCGGAATGGCCTTGTCGCCCTGGGCCTTCAAGCCGACGAAGCCGAGGTTGCGCACGTTGACCGCCGGGCTCTTCAGCGCGGTGATCAGACCCTCGATGGTCTTGGTGTCGAACTTGGGATTGCCGGGCTTGAAGCCCTTGGGTGCGATGCGGTAGATGGTGCCGGTCATGCCGTCGTCGAGGGTCTGGTGGCCACCGACGCGGCCATCGAACCAGTCGGCGACGTAGATCGCGCCATCGGCGCCGACCGCCACATCGGCTGGACGGAACTGGGTGTGCAGCTGGCCGTCCCACTTGCCGCCGGTGAAGTCGGAGCCGGTGAACTCCTTCTTGGTGTTGGTGGTCAGCCAGTCGGTGCGCTCGAGCTGGAAGCCCGCACCCTTGGGCTTGGGCAGATAACCGAAGACCACGTTGCGACCGGGTTCGCAGCTCAGCAGCAGGCCGTTCCATTGGTCGCCGAGGGCGCCGTTTTCGTAATAGACGATGCCGGTCGGCGAGCCGCCGCCGTAGACGTCGCCAGCGGGCATGGTGCCCGGATCATCCGCACGCCAGTGCGCGATGGGGGTGGTCTGTCCTGGGCGTTTATCCGCCTGCCACGAGCGTTTGCCGTCACGCGAGGCGAAGCCGGCGTTGCCGAACTCGAGAATGTTGGCGACGCGGCAGGAGGGCGGATCGTCGTTGTCGTTCTGGAACACATCGCCGACCGAGGTCACCGTCTGTTCGTAGCTGTTGCGATAGTTGTGGCCGATGACCTCGGCGTTGGTGCCGTCGGGGTTCATGCGCACCGTGGCGCCGCCGAGGTAGACGTGGCCATCATCGCTCTTCTGACCGCCGATGTCCGACGACTTGAAGGGCGCCTTGCCGCCCCCAGGCATGTCCTGCGGATTGTAGGGACTGCCGATGCGGAAGGTCTTGCCCGACTTGTCGGTGAAGATCGCACCACAGTTGCCGTGGTTGAAGTACCACAGGCCATCGGCACCGGCAGTGACCGAGTGCAGGCTATGGTCGTGGTTGCGGCCGTTGAAGCCGGTGAGCAGGACCTCGCGGGTATCACCCTGGTCGAAG
>JANPIY010000198.1:0-17242 GCA_031425255.1 Planctomycetota bacterium | reverse complement strand
AAGGCCGGCGCCTCGAAAGCAGATCGTTGTCAAGAGGTATTTCTTGGACTCTTAGCTAAACGGCATTGAGCCGGCGGTCCCAGGTGGGAGCGCGCACACCACCCGTCGATTGCACACGGGGGGCAGCGCCGGAGGCGCGTTGTCGGGGGGTCGCAGACCCCCTGACTGAAGTTTCCCGGACGCCCGGCAAAGCCGGGCCCTCCGCGCAGCGGAGGCTTTCGCCGCAGGCGAAAAGGGGCCGGGAAAACAAGAGTTGCGAAACAACAAAGCCCCATATGTTTCGCGCCCCGCTTTCAGCAAGGGATGATCATGGCTGTTTGTATCCGTCTTTCGCGCTTCGGTCGCCTGCACCGCCCCCTCTTCCGCGTGGTCGCCATCGACAAGCGCTGCCATCGTGAGGGCATGTCCAACGAGATCGTTGGTGCCTACGATCCGCTCAAGAAGGACAAGAACCTCGAGCTCGACGCCGCCAAGGTCGAGTCGTGGGTCAACCGTGGCGCGCAGATCAGCAATGGTCTCCGCAGCCTGATGAAGAAGTTCGGCTACGCCGTGCCGGCCCCCAAGAAGGTCGAAGCCAAGGCAGCGGCACCCAAGGCCAAGGCCAAGGCGACTCCGGCCGCCAAGACCCCCAAGAAGACCTACGTCGCCCCGACGCGTCGCGCGCTGCGCCAGCACGCCGCCACGCAGAAGTCAGCGCGCAAGGCAGCGGCCGCCGCCGCCGCGCCCGCCCCGGTTGCCGAGCAGCCCGTCCAGGGTTGAGCTGCGGTACCGGTCGCCGGAGCGCTGCCTTCGATCCTGAAGCAGGGGGAAGCAGCGCTGCGGTGATCTTGCGGTGCACACCATGATGATGTCCGTCACTGGACATGCACAGGAGCGAAAGGCCGGGTCACCCCGGCCTTTTCCATGTCCACGCCACTCGCCCCGAGCCATCCGCGCATCATCCTCGCTGCGCTCGCCGCCGTGGGCTTGTGGGCCTCGGCCTTCGTCGGGACGCGGGTGGCCTTGGCCTCTTTCAGCCCTGGAGAGCTGGCGCTCTACCGCTATGGCGTCGCCAGCATCACGCTCGCTGCCCTCGCCTGCTGGTTGCGCCCACCGCTACCGCGCCGGCAGGATCTGCCGCGTCTGCTCGCCACCGGACTGATCGGCATCGCCATCTACACCCTCGCGCTCAACACCGGTCAGCAGACGGTGACGGCGGGCGCGGCGAGCTTCATCGTCAATACCGCTCCGCTGTTCTCGACCGTGCTGGCCTGCGTGCTGCTCAAGGAACGTCTGCGCTGGCCCGGTTGGTTGGGCCTGCTGGTGGGTCTGCTCGGCATCGGGCTGATCGCGCTCGCTGAGAGCGGCGCCGCTCATGCCCACGGTGCACTGCTGGTGCTGGCCGCGGCCATCGCCTGGGCGCTCTATCAGATCATCCAGAAGCCGCTGCTACCCCACTACGGCGCTCTCGGGGTGGTCGCCTACGCGATCTGGTCCGGCACTCTGATGTTCCTGCCCTTCCTACCCGGACTGGTCGAGGCGATGGCGCGGGCACCGCTGACCCACCATGCGACGGTGGTCTACCTCGGAGTGCTGCCGGGAGCACTGGCCTTCCTGGCGTGGTCCTATCTGCTGTCGCACCTGACCGTGAGCCGCGCCACCCCCCTCCTCTATCTCGTCCCCGTGCTCTCGCTGATCATCGCCTGGCTGGTGATCGCGGAACAGCCGGCGCTGCTGTCGATCATCGGCGGCCTGGTGGCGATCGCAGGCGTGGCCTTGTCGCGCCTGACGGCCGGCCCTGGGAAACCCGCGCCATGAGTGGGCGCCTGGTCGATATCAGCGGATTGGAAGTGCCGCTGTCGGCTGCCGCGAAGCTGCCGCTGCAGTCCCTTGATCACCACCTGCATCCCTGGATCGCGCGCCTGTGCCGCATCCCGGACGGCGACGTGATCCGCTACGACATCGATCGCCGCAGCCTGGATGCCCGCAAGAAACCCGATCTGCGCTACGTCTACCATCTGCGCGCGGAGGTGCGCGAGAACAGTCCGGTGCAGGAAGGCGGCGGCGTGGTCGTGCGGACGACGCCGCCGGATCAGGACCAGAGCCTCTATCATCTGAAACTGAGCGATCCCCTGCCGCTGCATCCGATCGTGGTCGGCGCAGGTCCCGCAGGCCAGATGGCGGCCTACCTGCTGGCCTTGCACGGTTGCAAGCCGCTGGTCATCGATCGCGGACGTGATGCCGACACCCGCACCGCCGATCTCGAACGTTTCCATACCTCGCGTGAACTCGATCCGGAGAGCAACTACCTCTTCGGCGAAGGCGGCGCCGGCACCTATAGCGACGGCAAGCTCTACACCCGGGTCAAGGATCGGCGCATGCGCTTCCTGCTGGAAGCCTTCGTCGCCGCGCGGGCACCCAAGCACATCCTCTGGCGCCATCATCCGCACATCGGCAGCGATATCCTGCCGCACATGTGCAAACACCTGCGCGCGCAGATCGAACGCTGGGGCGGTAGCTTCCGCTGGCAGGCCGGAGTGCGCGACGTGGTGGTCGAGAACGGGCGCTGCACCGGCGTCGACCTGATGGATGGCGAACGCCTCAGCGCGCCACTGGTATTGATCGCCCCAGGGCACAGCGCACGTGATCTGATCGTCACCTTGATCAAGCGCGGCATCGAACACAAAGCCAAGGGCTTCCAGCTCGGCTGCCGGATCGAACACGATCAACGCATCATCGATCAGGGCCAATACGGTTGCCTGCCGGGACGCGATCTGCCGCCGCATCTGCTCGGTGCAGCCGAGTACAACCTGGTCAGCCGGCCGCCGGCGCACGTCCAGGCCGACCACGTCACCACCTTCTGCATGTGTCCGGGCGGTGAGATCATCGCCGCTACCAGCGATCGCGGCCAGCTCTCGACCAATGGCATGAGCCGTTACGCGCGTGCATCGCCATTCGCCAACGCTGGCCTGATCGTCAACCAGGAGGTCGAGCGCGAGGGTGACGGGCTCGCCGGTTTCGACCTCATCGAACGCCTCGAACGCGCGGCCTTCGCCAGCGGTGGCGGCGACTACACCTGTCCGGCCCAGCAGGCGACCGCGTTCATGCGCGGCGAGGATGGCCCGGCCGTGGCCTCCTCCAGCTACCGCCTGGGGGTGCGGCCAGGCCGCATCGATCGCATCCTGCCGGAGCCGACGGTGGCGGCGTTGCGCCAGGCATTGAAATTCTTCGAGCGCGTGATTCCTGGCTTCCTCACCCGTGGTGCGTTGGTGGGAGTCGAAACGCGTATCTCCAGTCCGGTGCGTTTCGAGCGCGATCCCGCGACCCTGGCCAGTTCGCTGCCCGGTCTCTACCTGGCCGGTGAGGGTGCTGGATACGCCGGCGGCATCGTCTCGGCGGGTCTCGACGGTCTGCGTCTGGCGGAGACCATCCTGACCGGCACGCCGGCGGTACGGGAACGCTGAGCGATGGCAGCAGCGGCCAACACGGACTTGGCAGCGGGAGGTTCGACGACACCGTCGGGAATCCAGGATATGCTTTGGAACGCTTCCGGCCGTAGGAACCTCAGCGCCTTACCTGCAACACCCATGTTCACCCGCATCCTCATCTGTCTGTGTCTGCTGGTTCCGTGCGCCCTGCACGCCGCCGACCTGAAACCGTATCCGCTCGCTACCTGCATCGTCAGCGGCGACAAGCTCGACCCCACGGTGCCGGCGCTGACGCACAATGGGCAGCAAGTACGTTTCTGCTGCAAGGCCTGCGTAAAGAAATTCCAGGCTAACCCCGACAAGTACCTGATCAAACTGCCGAAGAGGTGAGCGCGGTGCGCTCAGTCGCTGATCGAATCGTAGATCACGACCTTGTCCCAGAAGGTTCCGCACTGCTGGCGGAAGCGGTCGTGGGTATCGACGACCTGATAATGCTCATGGCCGGCGGCGCCGTCGAAGGCGACCACCAGGCCATAGGAATAGCCGCGATCGATGATCGGGCGATCGGTGTCCGCCGGTTTGCCGAAATGGCCGAAACGCACCGTCTTGATCGAGATCAGGGACTTCAAGCCATCCACGAAGGTCATGCGCTGTTCAACGGTGAGGGAGGGCTTCAGCCAGAAATAGACGGTATGGACGAACATCAGGTGCTCCGGTGGGAAGCGGGATTTGCGTATGGGTGGCACCCTGTCAACCGGCAGCAGGAAACCGCGGTGCCGAGTCAGGTCCCACGCGCACGCACAGGCCGGAGCCCACATCGGCGGCGACCGCTACGGTTCTGCACCGACCTGCCTGACGGCCAGCAGCAGCACGGCAGCACGCCGCAGGCTGTACTCCTGGGCGCGTGCTGCATCCTGACGCCCGCTTGACCTCGCTCGCTCTCACCGATCGCCTGCCGCTGACCTGCACCCTGCTTGGGACCTGTTGCCATGGGCATCGCATCCTGCTCTCGCCCTGGGAGCTGGCCTGGTTGGCGGATGGCCTGGGCGTCACCCCGCGCGAGCTGCGCGATACGCGCATGGTAGCGGGTGGGACCCAGCTCAAGGCCGATGGCGCGGTAGGCAGCCACGGGCCGGCCGCTCACCGGGTACCGGCCTGCACGCTCTATGACAGTGCGATGGGTTGCCGGGCGCATGCCCAGCGGCCACTGGCGTGTCGCCTCTATCCCCTCGGCCGGCAGCGGCTCGCCGGCGCCATCCGCTATCACCATCCGGGCGACGTGCTGCCCTGCCACGAGCTCTGTCCGACGGTCAGCGAATTGCCCGCACGCAGCGTCGGTGACTACCTCGCTGAGCAGCAGATCGGTGCCGGTGAGGCCGCTCACGATGGTTACGCGGCGCTCGCCTATGGGCTGATCAATGCAGCCGTGGTGATCGCCGAGGCCGGCCTGGTCGCACGCGCGCATCTGCTCGCGCGCATCACGTTGTTCCGTACGTGGTCGGCTGACCAGCGCGCGGAAGGACTGACCAGCCGATGGTACGACCTACTGACGATTCCAGATCTGGAGGTCAGTGCCGACGCGGCGGCATTCGTCGTGGCGCATGGTCAGTTGCTGGCACGTCGCATCCAAGGCGAATTCATGGGTCGGACCGCCGAGGACGCCCTCGTCGAGGCGGCTGAACTCGATGTGTTGCTGGCGCTCCATCTCGGCTCCACCGTCGGCACCGATCCGGCGGTGATGGCTGCCCTCATCCAAGGCTCTCCCACCCCATGATCCTGGTCACCTGCTGCACGGCGTTCCTCATCGCCGCTGCCTTCCTGCTGTGGTCCTCACGCCAACGACGCTCTCGCTGGTGGTGGAGCGGGGTGTTGGCGGCGTTCACAGCCGGTGCCGGCATCGCTTACGGCTTGGCTACCGACATCGTCGCGCAAAAGGCGCTCGCCTTGCTGATGATGCCGGCGGGACTCACCTGGCTGCTGTTGATCGCCGTCACCATCGTCGCTTGGCACCAGGCCCACCGTGCGCTGGCGATCCTCGCCAGCGTCACCCTCGGGCTCTATACCGTGGCAGGGAATGCCTGGATCGGCGATGCGGTGATCGCCAGCCTCGAACACCGCATCCCTTCATTCGATCTACCCAACCTGCAGCCGTTCGATGCGATCTTCGTCCTCGGTGGTGGCAGCGAGTTCAATGCCGCCGACGGGCCCCTGCTCGGCACGGCCGGCGATCGCATCGCGCTCGCAGCCCGCCTGTGGCACGCCGGCAAGACGCGGATGCTGGTGACCTCCGGCAACTCGCTCAGCGATATGGAAGAGGCGCGGGATCTGGCGGCTGAAACCGCGCTGTTGTGGCGCGGCCTGGCGGTGCCGGACTCCGCCATCGTGGCCGTGCCTACCGCCGCGGTGAACACCACGCAGGAGATCGCCGCCTACGCCACCCTGATCCGTGCGCGTGGGTGGACCCGGGTCGGACTGCTGAGTTCCGCCTGGCACCTGCCGCGTGCACTGCGGCTGGCCCGGACCCAGGGTCTGACGATGGTCCCGCTGGGTGCGGATCGGCGGGGGCGTTTCCGCGGATGGTCGCCTTATTGGCTGATTCCCCAGGACCATGGCTTTGATCGCGTGCAGCGCGCCTGTTGGGAATACCTGGGCATGCTCAAGGGACGTTGACCGACCGCACAGCTCCGCTCCGCTCGGCGCGACGCGACGCGACTTCAGCGACCGTTGGTGCGCTTGTGCCCGACGTCACTCACGCCGCCGCGGTATTCCGCCGAGCCCGGACCGCCGCCATACGGCACCGCCTCGGGACGTGCCGCGTAGCCGTTGACGCGCAACACGCTCAGTCGCGAGAGGATGCTGGCCATCTTGAAGTCCTGCACCCCGACCATGGTGTGGGTGTTGTTGACCAGGATGCGGCCGAGCGGCAGGGCGTCGACGCCGAGCATGACCTTCTTCAGTTGTCCAATGTTGAGGCCGTGGTTGCGGCCGATACTCAGCTTGAGCCATTGCCACTGCCAGCCGACCAGGCGGGTCGGGCCGATACGTTCCAGATGTTCCCGTGCCGCCTTGCCCTGATGGGCGCGGACATCGACGAGCGCTGAACCATCCAGCACCTGCACCGGGCCGAGATCATCGAGGGCCACCCCGGACATCCGTGCCAGGTCCCCTGGAGTGGTCTGGCTCCCCCGTGGCAACCGCACTTGGATGCGGACGAAGCCAGGCACTGGTTCAGGCAGGGTTTCCATCGGCGCGGGAGGCTAGCTGCGAGGCTCCCCGTGGTAAGTGGCAAAACCCGCCGAATGGTCACACGTCGATAGTTGTCCCTGCCTCTGACAGAGCTTGCGACGACATCCATGGGCATCTTGTGCCCTCCCTCTCGACATTCTAAGGTGCCCAGCGCCTCACCTCGCCAGGCTGACTTCCGTGCTCAGAGGCACGAGTCCGGTCACCGACCCCTCCTACCCATGCCGCGATGAACGATTCCCACCACGGAAAAAACTTTCTCCAGCTCTGCCTGAACAAGCGCCTGCTCGACAAGGCGCAGGCCAAGGACATCTGGCAGCAGTCACAGCAGAGCGGCGACAGCCCGCAGACGCTGCTGGTGCAACAGAACCTGATGGCGCTGCACACCGTCCATGCCCTGGAGAAGGAGATGCGGCAAGCGCAGGAGCCGCGCACCATCGCCGGCTTCCGCATCATCAAGCCGATCGGCCAGGGCGGGATGGGGACGGTCTACCTCGCCAATCAGGTTTCACTCAATCGTGAAGTCGCGCTCAAACTGATGTCGCCCCAGATCGCGACCAATCCCGACGCCGTCGAACGCTTCCTGCGCGAAGCCCGCGTCGCCGCCGCGGTCAACCACCCGAACGTCATCAGCATCATCGATGTCGGCCATGCCGAGGGGCAGGTCTACATGGCGCTGGAGCTGGTCACCGGTGGTGACGCGGCCCAGCTGACGCAGCGGTTGGGCGGGACGTTGCCCGAAACCCGCGCCCTGGAGCTGCTGGTGGATTGCGCCCGCGGCCTGCAGGCGCTGTACGAGGCGCGGCTGGTTCATCGCGATCTCAAACCCTCGAACATCTTCATCACCAAGGACGGGGCCGCAAAGCTCGGCGATCTCGGCCTGGCTCGCAGCGAGAATGGCGATGACCGCCTGACCGTCACCGGTCATCTGGTCGGGACCCCGGCCTTCATGAGCCCCGAACAGGCCAGCGGTGAAGACACCATCGACATCCGCAGCGACATCTATTCCCTGGGCGCCACCTTGTTCGCCCTGATCACCGGACGCCAACCGTTCATCGGCAACAGTCCGGTCGCGGTCGCCGCCAAGGCGCTCACCCAACCGGCACCGGATCCACGCAGCATCGTGCCGACCTTGTCCGCTCAGATCTCCAACATCGTCCTGCGAGCCATGGCCAAGGCGCCGCAAGACCGTTTCCAGACCCCACAGGAACTCCGCGAAGCCTTGCAGGACGCGCTCGGGCAGACCCCGCACACCAACATCATCCTGGCGCCCAAGACCGCGACGATCAGCCGTCCCACCGACGCCGCCCGTGGCGGTACGGCCGCGCTCAAACGGGTGACGACCCGCCAATGGCGCGCACCCCGCCAGCGGCGCATCCAGCCGACGTGGGTGGTCCTGGCGCTCACGATCGTCATCTGCGGAATCCTGGTGACGACGTTCATGGGCCGGGATGGCAAACGGTTGTCGGCAGAGACCCGGGTGGTTGCTGCCGATACCGGGACGCCCCCGGCAGCTCCGGTGGCGCCCCCCCACGCGGTTCCGCCCGCGATACCGGCTCCGCCACAGAACCCCTCGCCAGCGCCGCCCCCGCCTCAGCCGGTCGCCGTCATCTCCAACATCGGCAACCTCGCGTCGCCTCCCCCAGGTATAGCGCCGGCGCGAGTGCCGTGGGCGACCACCCAGGGGAGCGATGCCTTTGGGCATTGGGCGATCATCACCATCAAAGGCGCCAGCCAACGGCTGCGCTGGATCCCGCCTGGGAAATGCGTCATCGGCACACCGCCCCATCTGCCCGGGAGGATCGAAGTCGAGGCCGAGGTAGTGGTGGAGTTCACCCTCGGCATCTGGATGGCTGACACCGAGTGCACCCAGGCCTTCCATGCCGCCATCGGCGGGATCGAACATTCGCAAAAGGCCGGCCCAAACCTGCCGGTCACCAACATCACCCTGTCGGAAGCGATGCGATGCACCAATGCGATATCCAAGGCATTGCCTGGAAATCCGCTAGCGCGTCTCCCATCGCGGGCGGAGTGGGAGCGCAGCTGCCGTGCCGGCAGCACCACCGCCTTCACCTCGGGAGATGATCCGGCATCGCTCAAGGGCTTGGCCAATGTCTTCGACGTTGATCGCGGCAAGGCCTATACCCTGCGCCCGCTGCATTCCTTCTCCGATGGATTCGCCGATGTGGCGCCGGTCGCCAGCCTGCAACCGAACCGGTGGGGCCTCTTCGATATGCACGGTAATGTCGGCGAATATTGCCTGGGGACCTTCAGCTTACTGAAGGACAAACAGCGCGACCCGATGATCGGCGAGCAGGAACCACAGGTCGGCTTCATCAAGGGCGGCTCCTTCGACAGCGGCAGCATGGCCTCGCTCCGCTGTTCTTCCCTCCCGCACATAGGCACGGAGTCACGGTCGGAAAACATCGGCTTCCGTTTCCTCATCGAAGGCCGGACCAGCGACCAACGCTGACCTCAGCCGGGCGGTGCGGTTCCAACCAGCGACATGGGTGACGCACTCGCTCGTCCGCCAAAACGAACCCCTAGGGAATGACGCAGATCCCTGAAACCCGGCCTCGTCAGAGCTGGGCGTCACCTGAGGTTGGCATCACTTGGCGTCCCTCATCGCACGTCGCAATACCACCTGCGCCGCATGCAGATCGACCTGCGCGGGCACTTTGCCGTCATCGGCCACCACCACCCCCTTGTCGCCCTTGGGCATTGCCCACGCATCCTGGTCCAGGCGCGGCACGCCCTGGATACCGACCAGGGCGCCGAGGCTGAGGCATGCGGGTTGGTAGATGAAGTCGGCCTTGCCGCTGACGCGGATGTTCCAGTGCACCATGCGGGCGCCTAGGAACGGACCGGCCTGACCACCGCCCCCAGGGGTGCCGTCGTTGTGCACGGTGATGTCGCTGCGCACCGACTCGAACGACATCGCGCGGTGCGAATCGAAGGTGCCATGCAGCATCACTCCTCGGCTCCAGACATTGCCCGTGGAAAGATACTCGGTGTTGATGCCGTGTTTGGGCTGCGACTCGATGCGGAAATCAGTGATGAGGTTGTCGTGGCTCGAGACCCGCAGAGCGGTGGCGTGATGGTGCTTGCCGCCAGTTACATGCAGACCGCTGACCGTGGTGTGCTTGGCGGCGGCATGGATCACCGCGTTGTCGCTGTTCTCGATGGTGACATCCCGCACCCAGCAGTGCAGCGTCCGATTGAGGTAGACTCCGTTCCAGCCGCGGTCGGTGAGATGTTTACCGGCATCGTGGGGCACCATGCGCAGGGTCAGTCGTTCGATTCCGCTCTCACGCACATGGCTGCCGAGCGGAGCGAAACGCACCTGCCACTCCGGTCTGATGTCGATCCGCAGCGGTTGGCGCAAAGTGACCTTGTTGCCATCGATCTCGGCGATCTCCACCGGCCAACGCCAAGCCTTGGCGCTGGTGAGTCCCTCGGCTGACTTCGCCCATTCGTACTGCTGCATCACAGGATGCCCGGCCATGTGCAGCAACAGGCTGCGATCCGCGGGATTGGCCCAGCACAGCAACATGGTGTCGCCACGCTTGAGGGCCTTGGCGCCGGTCGCCTCGAGAGTCAGGATGCGATCGCCGCGTTTGGCCGGAGCCATCACCGATGCGACCGCGGGCAGGTCCTGCCATTCCTCCCACTCCTGGGTATTGCCAGGCTGGCGGAAGCGGCCGTCGCTCTCGAACATCTCGCCGGGCCCCAGCCACACCAAGCCACCGCACCATGACCATCGTGAGGAGGTCCCCGCTTGGCTGGCACCGATCACCTCGGCGAGCGGTTTCTGGAAGGCGATGATGGTGTCCCCACGCGACGCTCCGCGCAGGATCACCCCGCTGCGATCCAACCGGATCATGCCGGTGACATAGAAGATGCCGGCAGGGATGCTGATCACCGCTGGTTTGCCTGATCTGGCCGCCGCTGCGGCCTTGGCGATCGCCGTGGCGAAGGCGGCGGTGGAATCGCTGGCGCCATCCCCCACCGCGCCGAAGTCCTTGCCGAGATCGAACTGTGCCGGCGGTTCCGGGGGCGCGTGGTCCCCAGCCTGGTACCCGGCATATGAGACGTTGGGGATGAGCGGATGCCGATCGGGATCCGCCTGATATTGGCGCCAGAGGTCAGCCCCGGTGTCCGCCGCGCGTGCCACTCCCATCAGGGCCAGGGAAGCGATCACGAGCAGGTTGCGCAGCAGATGAGGGCTCGTGGGGCGAAGGGTCGTAGGTCTCATATCGTACAGTCGTCACCGGGCGGAGGATTATGCGGGGAAGGTCACAGTATGGGAGCTCCCTGCCCCGTCACCGGTCCGGACCTTTCACCCTCGAGGGAGCCGTGCGACGTGTGGGGCGCGCGGTTGAAGAGACAGGCACCTGGCACATCGACCGGGTCATCCACCGAGAACATACGCACCGTGATGGACGCAAAACCTGACAACCGCGCCTCGCGCCGCATTTTTTAGGATCACCTCGCTCGCCGGTCACGAGTCGCGAGCCGTCATGCCTTCCGTCGCCTCAGCAACGTTGGCGCAGGCGCAAGCCGAGGAGGAACATCATCATCATGGCCGCCGAGATCGCGCCGAGACCACACGAGCCTCCGTTGTCATCCGATGAACTGCTCGCGGTGCTGCCACCAGGTGAAGAGACCGTCATGGGCGTGCTGGGACTGACATTGCCCGAGGCATCGGTCGAGGTCACCGTCAGCGCGTGACTGCCAGCGTTGAGCGTCGGCAGCGTCACGCTCCACTCGCCGGTCCCATGGGCGATGGTGGTGGCGATCAGGACGCCAGCGTCATAGACCCGCACCGTCGCTCCGGGCTCGGTGGTGCCGTACAGGGTCGGCGTCGCCGTATTGCCGCCAGATGGGAGTGGCGAGATGGTCGGTGCCGATGGTGGGCTGGTATCGTTGCCACCCGGTGCGGTGATCGCCACGCCCAAAGAATGCGGGCTGGCATTGCCTGCCGCATCGGTGGCGGTCACGGTCAGGGAATGAACCCCCTGGCTGAGGGTCGACACGGTGACGCTCCAGACCCCACTGCCATTGGCGGTGGTGGTGGCGATCACGGTGCCCGCTGGCCCACCATCGTAGACCCGCACCGTCGCTCCGGCCTCGGCGGTGCCGGACAACGTCGGGGTCGCCGAGGTCGTGCTGCTGGCGGTTGGCCGCGGCGGCTGGGCCGGCGGCGTGGTATCACCACTCGCCACGCGCTGCAGGGCGCTGGCAGGGATCGTCACTTTGGTGATTCCCGGGCCCTGCCATTGGACGGTGAGGGTGCTGCTCCCCGTCCCCTCGGCGTAGGTCACGGTGATGGCATGTGGACCAGTGGCCAGCGAGACCGTCCCTGATCGCTCCTGATCGCCATGCGGAGGACCGCCGTTGTCGACCACCTGATCGGCACCGATGTACAATTTCGATCCATCGTCGCTGGAGGTGAAGAAGGTGTAGCTGCCCGCCGTCGCGACGGTGATGAAACCGGTGAAGCGGTAAGCGAAGTTGTCCGCCCGGGGTCCAGCGGCGGCGAGGTCGAAGCTGGTCGCCGAGCCGCTCCGCAGTGGCGTCAAGGTGGCGAAGTCCGGTAACTCACCGTTGATGGCCGCGTTCTCATAGTACCCATAGCTCACACCAGGCACCGTGCTGCCGGGATTGTCCGCCGGGCGGCGCACATTCACATTCACGGGCGATGACGAGGCCTGCTCTCCGTTGCTGTTGGTGGCACGTGCATGGAGGGCATGCACCGCTGCGCTGCTGATCGCCCAACTGGCGGTCCAGCCGCCAGCGCTGTCGGAATCGGTGGCGACCAGGGCGCCATTGTCGAAGAATTCGACCTTGGTGATGCTGCCGCTGGTGGCGCTCGCGCTCGCGCTCGCACTGACGCTGGCACCGGAAATATATTAGGTTCCCGCCGCCGGGGCCGTCAGCGTCACGCTGGTACCAGAGGTAGGGAAGACACCGGTATCCATGAAGATCTTCCAGGCCTCGGCCACGCGCTGGCTGGGCAGCCAGATGTAGGGCCGGCCGCCGGAATAGGGATGGGCCTGGATGTAGTTGTTGATCCCGCGCATGCCGCGGTTCCACGGCATGGCGCTATCGCTTGAGGCGTCGGTGCAGCCGATCCAGGCGTGGTAGTTCTTCCAGGAGGGCAGACGGAAGCTGGTGGTGGGGATGCTGCTGGGAAAACGCAGCGTGATGATCTCGTCCATCCACAGGGCTGGAAACTTCTGGTCGAGCGCCGCGGTGTCATGGAACTGACCCGGCTCGAGGTAGAGCGTGACCGGGTCGCCGTTGGCGGCACGTGGCGCCACCCGATCCAACTGCTGCTGCAGGGTGATGTCGTTGTAGACCGTGTTATCGAGCCCCCCGACCACATAGAGACACGGCACACCGTCGGGTGCGGATTGAAAGGAGAAGTGGTGCTGGATCACCCCCGCGATCCGTCCGGTGGTGTCCTTCTTGGCCATGGTCGCGGCATTGTTCGCCGTTCCCGAGAGACCCTGGATGAAGATCGGAGTGACGGCGATCTCGGGTTTGCCCAGGAGGGTGGCGACCTGATTAAGCGTCGTGACCAGGGCATTGTACTCCGTCGTCAGGCTGGCGTCGGTCTCGTGGCGTCCGAGCCAATGCATCTGCATCATGTTCCACTTGCGGCCGAGAGCACGCATGTCCTCGCTGGGATAGAGGATGTCGGGTCGGCCAGACGCATTCGGATCCTTCCAATTGCTGATCAGCACGGCCTTCACCGGACGCGAGGTATCGGGAATGAAGACCTCACGACCGAGACCTCCGACGGTGATGACCTGTTCCCATGAGGCCGCCTGCACGGTCGCGCCAAAACAACCGGCGAGCGTGAGCGACAAGGCGAAGCGAAAAATCATAGATTGGACTCCATAGATGTACGTTGCCTGACCCGTAAACGTGCGCGATCCATTTCCCGGGGGACGGCGATGCAATCTCCCCGTTATGAATTCAGATTCGTTCAACTCCTAATGAATTTTACCAGCTGTCTGTGAACTGCGGCTGCAGTGAAGCATTCGGAGACCAGGGTTGATCGCTGACAGGCCGGATTTTGTCGTATTGCGTCCCGGCATGGCGGATTCGGGATCCGTTTTCCAGGTGGCATCCTGTCTCATGTCAACGACAGGCCAGGAGCGGCCCGGAAAGTCGTATACAGCGTCGTCAGCAATGGCGGAGCGTTGACCGTCCAGATCATCAGCAGGACGATTCACCATCTCTGTGAATAAATGACTCGACCTTTTGCCCCTGACGGGCGTGCCCAACGGGAGCGAAGCGATGCGTGGGCCGCTCGACATATGATGAGTGCAAATGGGCATCACCTTCCTCATTGAAACATTCGCTATTCGTTCCGGTATGCCGTGTGCCACCTGTTTCGTCATTCCCCGCACCTGGTGCACAGGGACTCCGGGACCGCGCATGAACCGGACGTCTGGCCGCAGGGACATGCGCCGATTCGCAATGACTCCATCGCCTGCGAGCGCGCAACCGTCCACCGCCCAGAATGGGGTCGATGTCATGGAGCACCTGCCGGCAACCCCAGGTTGCGCCGTGCGATCTGAGCGATGATCGGCAGCAGTCGGGCCACATAGAGCGCATCCGCTTCATCGTTCTGCGGTGGCAGATGGATGAATCCGATGCGTTCCACCGGTTGGGCGAGCGCGACGTAGAACAGGGCGTTGCAGAGAAAACTCCCGGCGTGGTCGCTGGTGACGATGGTGTGGCCGAGCGCCCATTTCGGATCGAATTCCATGGTGGCACGTCGGCTCCGTGGCCCATCCGCCTGCAACCATCCGAACGGCGGCGGCCGCTTGGCTTCATCCAGCCCCGCGGCGTGATTGTGCGCGAGGTTCTCGACCGTCACGGTATCTGATGAGCCCTCGCCCAGACCCAGGAGCAGGCGCGGGCGCCAGCGTGCCACCAAGGCGGGCAGGATATTTTGCGGCTCAGCCCATTTCACCTGCATGACCTCGCTATGCACTCGCATATCGCTGAGCGCCTTCGGCAACGATTCAGCGAGCGTAGCGCTGCCGTTCTTCTGGCGTTGCGCGAAAGGATGGAAGGCGGTGACGAGCACCACCGGACCTGCGGAGGCATCTGCGCCGACCACCCGATCGGCGTGTACCAGTGTCAGGGTCAGGATGATGAGGACGGTGCGCATGGCGGGATAATGACAGCAGATCACGCGGTGATAACCACTATTTCATGCGTGCAGGAGCCTCTCGAAATCGTGATTGATCACGGAACCGAGAACCCTGGCAATATCGTCGATCGTTGGTTCATCGCCAACACGTTGATCAAGAAATGCATCCGCTGAACGGCGCTCCGTTTGCGTGACCGCTGAAGTCACACCCAGGGCTCTTCGCGTACAGGACGGTGATCGCTCATTCGCCAAGATGCGTGTCCGATACGTGCCGCCAGCAGCCCACACCACGCTATGACGGCTGTATATTCATCGTCCACGCCTAGTGGATACATCACCCGAAGCGAATGAATGTAACAGCATGGCACAGGCGAAGACCAGTATCGCTGCGAGTCCTGAACCGAGGCCACACGACTGGGAGGAACCTCCCGTGCCCACCTCGCTTGTGGTGGGATAGAGGAGGTCCAGCGCGACGACCGACGTCTGATCGGCCACGTCTCGAGCCGTGATGGTGACGGTGGTGACTCCATGGCTGAGCGCTGGCGTCACCAGCGACCACGACGTCGTTCCCGTGGCCGTTCCCGTGGCGACGGTCGCTCCGGACAATTGATAGCTGACACCAACGATGCCAGCGTCGTCCGAGGCGGCGCCGGAGATCGTGACGTGAGCCGTGCCGGATAGGTGCGTGCCGCCACTGGCGGGCGATGAGATGGCGACAATGGGATCACTTACGTCATGGGTGATGGTGATGGCACCCTGTCCGGTGTGACCGTTGGTATCCATTGCGGTCATAGTCACGATGGTGATGCCGGGATTGAGCGCTGGCGAGAACGTCCAACTGGCGGTACCAGTGGCGGAGCCCGAACTCGAGGTCGCACCCGCCAGCCCGTAAGTCACGCCAGAGACCATTGCGCTGCCGCTCGTAGTTCCGGAAATCGTCAGGCCGCTGCCTATGGACAACCAAGTGTCCGCGTTCGTCGGCAGCGAGATCGCAACGGTCGGTGGACTCGTGACGGTGACGGTCAATACATCTGTTGCGAGAGAGCCATCGAATGCTTCGGCGGTGGCCATCACCTGGCGCAGGTTGGCACCCTCGACGTATTCCATCACCAGGTACAACCACGATCCAGCGCGTCCGAAATCATAGAGGGTGACGATTTGTGAATGCTGCAACCGAGCCAGGGCCCTGGCCTCACGGGTGAAACGCTCGACGAAGGCCGGATCGACGCCGCGTTCAGCCGACAACAGTTTGACGGCAACGAGGCGTTCGAGATGGATTTGTCGCGCTTTATAGACCGCTCCCATGCCACCCTGGCCGATGAGCGCAAGAATCTCCAACTGCGGGAAGACTCCGCAGAGCATCTCGGGGGTTGGAGGGATCCAGCCGGGAGGCGGACTCGAGCCGGCGGGTTCAATACCGGCGGCCAGCAGATCAGTAGAATCGGGCATGGAGTGGTGCTCACCCTGGTCTTCCGGAAATCGGACTTCCGGTTACCGGATTTCTTTCAGGGCGGCGAGGAGGTCGCCGATTTCGGCGTCGATGGCGGCGGGCGTGGGCTCGGCCAGGGTCTCTGCGACCTCTGTGCGCAGCAGTTCGCGAAAACGGATTCGCAGGCGGTGCACCATCACCCGCACCGCCCCTTCGCCCAGACCGAGTTCGACTCCGACAGCCCCATACGCTGCCGAATCACCGTTGGCAGTGAGGAATCTTTCCACGTGGGGAGTACGGGCGTCCCCCTCGGAGCGCAGACGGTCACGGACACGCTCCAGGAGGGTCTCGGCCCACGCCCGATCGAATCCCCGGGTGGGATCACAGGCGGGCGCGAGCGGATCCATGAGCACCTCCACCGTTGCGCCACCGCCGCGTTTCAGCGCCATTTCCCGTTCACGGCTGTGCGCGAGGTGATGCTCCAGACACGCCAGCAGAAAAGTCCGGAAGCGCCCGCGAGCGGGATTCGCACGCTGGATCAGACCCCCATCCATGATCGCCGCGAAGAAATCCTGGGTCATGTCCTCGGCGGCATGATCTCCGACGCCACGGCGGCGCAGGTGGGCGCGCAGCGGTTCCCAGTAACGCTCGCACAGCCAGGAGAGTGCGGCTCGATCATGGCCGCCGGCAGCGATGACCTGGCTCCAGCGGGTGGTGGCGAAATGTCCCATGTGTTGCTCGAGAATCGGGCCCGGACTCTCAGTGCCTAGCGCAAAGCCACTTGGCATTGGCCGCAGGTCCGCGGGTGGGATCGCGGTCCATCGCCATTCTCAGCACTCAGTGCCGTCGTCACCCAACGACCAAACCCGCAGCATGACCGCGGGTGTGGGGTGATACTCATTGCCAACCGGAGTTGGCAGACGCTCAGCCGGCCGAGGCGCGTCCGAAGCGTTTGCGGTCGTTCTCGCTGAGGTGCAGCTTGCGGATGCG
>JANPIY010000197.1:0-5728 GCA_031425255.1 Planctomycetota bacterium | reverse complement strand
GTCAGGTAGTTCAGCGGCAGGCGGTGCCGGCGCAGGCAGCCGTAGAGTCGGCCCATGGCGGCGCACTCGTCGATCTTGGTCACCACCGCATGGGCGATCGGCAGGATCGAGAAGCGTTCGACCACCGCGGCGAACTCGGCGCGACCGCTGGTCGCGGCCACCGCCAACATCACCGCCAGCCCTGGGACGGCCCGGCAGAAACCCTTGAGTTCGTGGATGCGGGTGGCGTCCCCTGGGCTGCGCCCCGCGGTGTCGATGAGGATGTTGTCGTACGATTCGTAGCGGCGCATCAGGGCGCCGAACTGCGCTGGCGTGGCGGCGACCTCCAGCGGCACGTCGAGCAGATCGGCATACGCGCGCAACTGGTCCTGCGCGCCGACACGGTAGGTGTCGATGGTGATCAGCGCCACCCGCCGCCCGCGTTTGAGCACCAGATCGCTGGCGATCTTCGCCAGGGTGGTGGTCTTGCCGACGCCGGTCGGGCCGACCAGCATCAGCTTCTGGGTGGTACGCCAATCGATGGCGCCTGCGCACGGCAGGTTGCGGGCCAGCAGCAGGCTGAGGAAGTCGCGATGTTTCGCCGGCTCCAGGCGACCGCCGGCGCGGGCCATGGCATCGTCGAGTTCAGCCACCAGCTCCCCCGGCAGTTCGCCCTCGTCGAGCTGGCCGGCGAGCTCCTCGCCCAGGTGACTCCGCGGTGCGCCCTGACCGGCGGCGAGACGCGCGAGCTGGCGGCGGATGGCGATCAGCTCCTCCTCCAAGGCGATGGCGGCGGCATCCTCCGCCCGTTCGCGCGCGAGGGCCGCCGCCTGGTTGGCGACCGGCGCCGCGAACGGCGTCGGCCGCCACGGCTGGATGACGGGTTCCGCCGCTGGTGGAGTGGGTACGCTGGCGCGCGTACTCTTGGCTGGCGCACTCTTGGCCGGCGCATCATCGATCGCCGCCACCACCTCATAACCGCTGCGGCGACCGAGCAGCCCGGCATCGCGGATGGCGCGGGTCTCGATGATCAGCGCGCCATCGCCGAGGTCGTTCTTCACCTTCTCCAGAGCTTCGGGAACGGTGCGGCCGGTGTAGCTGCGGACGATCATGGGAGGCTCTCACTGATGGGGTCCGCTGGCGCGTGATCACCACACGACCGCGGATGTCGGACATCGGACATCGGACCGTAGTTCATGATTTTGCCCCGAGCGCGATGGTTCCCGCGACCTCGACGTCGATGCCGGGGGCGAGCTCGCTGTAGCTGAGCACCGCGAGGTCGGGGAAGAAGCGGCTGGTGATCTGGCGCAGACTGCGGCGCAATGCGGCGGTGGTCAGCAGGACCGGATCATGGCCGGCGGCCATGGCCTCCTGCGTCGCCTTGCTGAGCTGATCGACCAGGGTGCTGGCCTCGTTGGGGGCGATGCCCAGACCGCCGCCCTGGTTGGCCGCCACCAGCGCCTGTGACAGGCGTTGTTCGGTCGCCGGTTCGAGGATCACCGCGTGCATCTTGCCGCGCGCATCGACGTAGGGGGCGATGACGTTGCGGCCCATGCGCATGCGCGCGTTCTCGGCGATGATCAGCGGATCGGCGGTGGGCTGATCGGCGATGGTCTCCAGGATCTTCTCCAGGTTGGTGATCGGCACCCGTTCATCGAGCAGGGCGGAGATGACCTTCTGGACGGTACCGAGCTTGGCGTTGGTCTCGATGTCCTTGACCAGCACCGGCGCGTCGCGTTTGAGGCTGGTGAGCATGGCCTGGACGTCCTCGCGGTTGACCAGGTTGGCGGCATTCGACTTCAGCACCTGCGTCAGGTGGGTGATGAAGACCGAGGCCGGATCGGTGACGGTGTAGCCGGCGGCCTCGGCCTCGGCGCGACGGCCGCTCTCGATCCACACCGCATTCAGGCCGAAGGCCGGTTCCTTGGTCGCGATGCCGGCGACCGCTGCGCTGACGCCGCCGCCATCGATGGCGAGCAGGCGGTCGGGATGCAGTTCGCCCTTGGTCACCGCCTGCCCATGCAGGAGGACGCGGTACGCGATCGGCGCGAGCTGGATGTTGTCCTTGATGCGGATCGGCGGGATCAGCATGCCGAGTTCGCGCGCCAGCTGCTTGCGCAAGGTGGTGATGCGGTCGAGCAGGGTGCCGCCGCGCTCCTTGTCGACCAGGGAGATCAGGCGATAGCCGATCTCGACGCCCAGGCGGTCGCCGGCCAACAGATCCTCGACCTTCTCCTCCGGCTTCTTCTCGGCTTCCTTCTCACCCTTGGCGTCGTTGGCGGCGGTCTCCGCATCGTTGTCCTTCACCACCCGCCAGATGGCGAACAAGCCGGCCGAGAGCAGGGCGAAGGGCAGCAGTGGCATGCCTGGGATCATACCGAGGAACAGCACCATGCCCGAGGTCACCGCGATGGCCTTGGGTTTGATGAAGAACTCGCGCGCCAGCTCGGTGCCGACGGTCTGATCGCTGCGCGCCTTGGTCACCAGCAGGCCGGAGCCGATGGTGATCAGCAGCGAAGGGATCTGGCTGACCAGGCCGTCACCGATGGTCAGCAGGGTGAAGCGCTCCAACGATTGGCTGGCCGTCATGTTCATCATCGTCATGCCGATGATGAAGCCGGCGACGATGTTGATGATGGTGATGATCAGCCCGGCGATGGCGTCGCCTTTGACGAACTTGCTGGCACCGTCCATGGCGCCATAGAACTCGGCTTCGGAACTGATCTTGGCGCGGCGCTCGCGCGCATCCTTCTCGCTGATCAGGCCGGCGTTGAGGTCGGCGTCGATGGCCATCTGCTTGCCGGGCATGGCGTCGAGCACGAAACGCGCGGCGACCTCACTGACGCGGCCGGCACCCTTGGTCACCACCACCAGCTGGATGATCAGCAGGATCAGGAAGATCACCACGCCGACGACGAAGTTGCCGCCGGTCATGAAATGGCCGAAGGTCTCGATCACCGAGCCGCCCTCGCCGGTGAGCAGGATCAGGCGGGTCGAGGCGACGTTCAGCCCCAGGCGCATCATGGTGGTGATCAGCAGCAGGCTGGGGAAGGCGCTGAATTCGAGCGGCTCCTTCGCATAGATACACACCAGCAGGATGAGCAGCGAGACCGCGAGGTTGACCGCCAGCAGGGCCGACAGCACCGGCGCCGGCAAGGGCAGGATCAGCACCGCCAGCACGCCGACGACGCCGATGGCGAAGATCAACTCGGTCCGGCGGCTCAGCCGTTCGGCACTGGTCAGCAGCAGGGGGGGGAGAACCTGGGCCACGTGGGATCGTCCTGGCGTCGCGGTTGACGACATGCCTTGTCGGCAGTCACCACAGACCGGCCCTTGGCAGGGGGTCCGCGCCGAACAGGGGCGCCGGGCGTGCCAATCGGGGCCAGCCCGGCCGGCGGCGATGACGCGCTCACCTCCCGTAACGTCATGAAGGTTCAGCGACGACAGCGGTGAAGGTCCGGGGTATCCTGGCCCGGGAGATCACCTGCCGTGACCACGATCCTGTGGATCATCCTGGCCTGGATCGGCATCAGCGTGGCGGGGGCCATCCTCGCTGCGCTGTTCATGCGTGGCGGGCACGTCGGCGGTCAGCATGCCGGCCCGGCGCTCGATCCCCTGTCGACCCGCCGTCGGCGTAAGCGCGATCAGGAACTTTCCGGCTGACCAGCCTCGCTGCGGTGGCGTCGCAAACGGCGACACCCGGCCACAGGCCGGGTGTCGCGTCAATCTGCTCATGACCTCAGCGGCCGTCAGGCCGGCGAGGCGGGGCCCTGACTCACTTCTTCTTGGTGACCGGCACCGCCGTTGGGAGTCCCTTCACCAGTGCGGTGGCCGCCTCATTGGTCGCCGCATGGCCCCAACCGCTGGCGCTGGCGCCGTCGACGAGATCGATCACCAGGTTGTCATCACCGGTCGGGCTGACGCCGCCTGGGATGTGATCGAGGCCGAGGGCGTGGCGCAGCTTCCAGGCGATGATGTGGTCGGCGACCGAGGAGTCACCGCTCAGGCCGATACCGCCAATCAACTCCCCGCCCGCGGCATACAGCGCGAGGCCGCCGCCGAAGACATTGATGCCGCCGATGCGCTTGCCGACCAAGGGATCCTTGCTGGTGCCGAAGTCCTCGGCCTTGCCGGCGTAGGCCGCGCTGGCATCGACCGGATTGCTGTGCTGCAGGCCGAACAGGCTGCCGCCGGGCTGGACGGCGAAGTAGAGCTGACCGGTCGACAACGCCAGCTTGGGCAGGCTGAAGGCGTTGGCGGTGTAGGCCTTCTGCGCCGAGATGACGCGGCTGCCCGGCCACTGGTCGCCACGACCTTCGCCACTGAACGTCACCACCCGCACGGTCCCGTCGCGATCGACCAGGGTCGCCCACATGTGCAGACCGAAGCCGCCGTTCTTCTCTTGGACGATGGTGCGCAGGGCGCTTTGCACCGCCGCCGGCTGAGGCAGGTCGGCGCCGATGAGGGCGGTGAGGAAGCAGGCGGCGAGGATGAGTGAACGCATGAGAGGACCTCCGTGTCTCGGGTGGATCGGCACCGTGGTGGACGGTCGCTCAGGAGCAAGGGGACGGTGGCGGCCTCGCGCAGGGTCCCTCGATATCTGAGCATCACGCGCGCGGGTGCGCCTTGCGGTAGACCTGGCGCAGCGCGTCGATCGTCAAATGGGTGTAGATCTGGGTGGTATTGAGGCTGCGATGCCCGAGCAGCTCCTGCACCGCCCGGATGTCGGCGCCGGCGCGCAGCAGGTGGGTGGCGAAGCTATGGCGCAGGGTGTGCGGCGTGGTGCGTGCGGACAGCCCGCTGGCCGCGAGATGGCGGCTCAGACGGCGGCGGATATCGACATCGCTGAGCCGCCGACCCCCACCTCCCCCGCGCTTGGCGCTCGCCGCGCTCAGGAACACCCCGCGCTCGGCGACCCCGCGCCCATGGGTGCCATCACGCAGACGGAGGTACGCTTCGAGCGCGCGCACCGCCGGCGTGCCGATGGGGGCGAGGCGTTCCCGGCGGCCTTTGCCGCGCACCAGCGCAATGCCGCCGATCAGGTCGAGGTCGCGATCATTGAGCCCCACCAGTTCGCTTACGCGCATGCCGGTGCTGTAGAGCGTCTCGAGCACGGCGCGGTCGCGCACCGCCGCCTCATCGTCGCCCTGCGGCGCCGCGAGCAGGGTCGCAAGTTCATGGTCTTCGAGATAGTGCGGCAGTTTGCGCCGCACCTTGGGCGAGCGCAGCATGGCCGCCGGATTCGCCGGCAGCCGCTCGCTGGTAGCGAGGTAGCGTCCAAAAGCACGCAAGGCCGCCACCGAGCGCGCAACGGTCGCCGGCGACGGCCCCGGTCCCGTGCCCTCCCCACCCGCCCGCTCAGCGAGCCAGGATCGTAGCAACACGGCATCCAGCGCCGTCACCGCCAGCCCTCCCTGCCCTTGCTCCCGACACCACGCCAACCATGCATCGAGCTCATGCCGATACGCCCGCTGCGTATGCCCACTCGCATCCCGCGCATCGCGCAGATGAGCCAGAAACGCCTCCGCCGCCTGGACAATGGTTTCGGTCATGGTGGGACTCTCACATTGTTCAAACTGTCGGTCCAGCGGCAGCGCCCCCATCATCATTTCAAAGTGCGGGTCCAGCAGCAGCGCCCTCATCGCCATTTCAAAGTGCGGGTCCAGGGGCAGCGGCCCCTGGCGGGGCGTAGCGGGGCAGCGCCCCGCGAACAACGATCCCCCGAGCTCGCCTGCGCGAGCGAGCGGGG
>JANPIY010000196.1:0-3479 GCA_031425255.1 Planctomycetota bacterium | reverse complement strand
CCTCCGCCCAGATGCGGGCCTCGCCGGTGCCATGCAGATCCTCGAGACGCAGGCGGTCTCGGGGCGCGCGAGATCGATCGTCGCGCGCAGGGCAAACGATCTCAACGAGACGGCGATAGAAATCGGCAGCTGTCTGATCCGGCCGCCTAGCAAGCTCAAGGTGCAGAGGCTGAACAAGGGAGGCGATGTCCGTGAGCCGAAGAGCCGTGGTCGCATCCAACCTTTCACCAGTCAGAAATTCGATCAGCAGCTGCAGTGTTGCTTCGGTCGGTGCGGCCAGGCTGATGCGGTAATCCACCGCAGACAGCACGTCAGACGGCAGCAGCCGCTCCGGACTCTCGGCGATGATGTGGACCGGGCGTCCCCGTCGAAGTGCCATCAAAAGAGTTTCGAGCGCGGGCTTTCCCCATCCGCGCTCGTCACTCAACGGCTGCACCGGCCGTGGGCGACCATCCACCACTTCCCTACCAGTCTCGCGGCGCGCACGAGTGAGGCGTTCGCGGACCGCCGCCCTGACGGAGTCGTTTCCGAGCTCCTCCGCCGTCTCAGTCGACATGGCTTTAGCCAGCATAGCGGTTGCGATCCCGACCTCTTTTCGCCAGCCGGGGTCGTGGGGCACCACCAAAGTGATTGTCGATGGCCGCATCAGTCCGAGCCGCGCGGCCGGAATGGCAGTCATCGCCTCATCGAGCAAAATACCCGCCAGTAGTATGCCGGGAGCGGCATCACCCTTTCCTGCATAAAAATCCAGCGCTACATCGCGGTCCGCCAGGGCACGCTCGTCGCGGCGCGCCTCCTGCTCCGGATCAGAACTCATCGGCATCGACCGGGTCTAGCGGGTCGCCGATGACGTACCAGCGGCTGGCACTGCGGATCCACCCGCTTGACCGATCGATCAACACCACCGGCGTCGTGTAGATTCGCCCGTCGGGAAGCCGTGGATGACCGCTCCCTACTCCGACCAGATTCGGTAATCTCCACTCGCCAATGTGCCAGTTCTCGAGCACCGGTGCGCTCGCCAACTCGTCGGCTGTCGGGCCGGTGCCTGCAATGACCCTTCGGAGGTCGGCAGCGAGGGCTTCCAGCCGATCAACCTCCTGCGCAATCGCGACCCTCGCGGCCTCGGAATGCTTGTCGATAAGGATCATGTGGGATCGTTCCATGGTTGATGAGGGACGCCGTGAAGGGAGGACCTGACCTGGGATCCAGGGGACGGCACTTCAGCGGAAAGCCGGGCGGCCACCCGAGCCGGGTCGTTGGGGGATGCTCAATGGCCCACTGCTCACCATCGACATCACCGGGTCGCTTGATCGGTGAACCGCGCCCTGCGGGGGCCGCCGCGTTTTTGGCAGTTCCATCACCACGCAGTCCGAGTGCCGGACCGGACCATGCTACCTGCGTGTCCGTCATCGATCGGGCTTTCGCCGGTCGGCAACGAGGTCGATATCGCGGATGAAAAATGCAGGACGGCCTGAGGGATCGAGGTGCTCAGCCATGATGTAGAGGAGAAGCGCGACCTGGGTGCAGGCCATCCGGTGGGCCGCCTCGCGTAATTGGTCACCAATGTATTCGGGCACCGTCGCTCGAAAATTGGTGTTCCAAAGTACTTCTTCCCCAGCAGTCGGAAGGCGAACTTCCGACGCAAAGACCGGCAGCGAGCGGGACGAGAATCGCCCCTGTCCCGTGGGTACTTCCAAGCCCGCCTGATGCCGAGCTTCGCCGCCATCATGCGCACCGATGCCTCGTCCGGGAGGTGGGAACTTCGGGCGCGTCATCGTGACCGCCGGTGCTGAAGAATCCCCGCATAGTCGGCGCTATGCCGCTGGAAAAAATCCGCCAACTGAATGTGGTCGCGTAGGGGCGCTTCCACTCCGAGGTGTCGGCTAATCTTGCATGCGATCACCCATTGACGAGCCACACTCTCATCGAGCTCGCCGATCAGGACGGCCGGTTCAATTCCGAGATATGGCCCTGCTATCAGGGCATAGGCGATCCGGGCTTCCTCCGTCGGCAGAGTTGCGACGGTGATGCGCTGGCGCAGGGCATAGAGGCGGCCGGAGCGAGTGAGAGCCCGCCCAAGCGCCTCGTCAATCACAAGAACTGAAGTGCTCAGCAGCCAGGATAGGCCGCCGGTCGCCGGGTGAGTGATCGCGAAACCATAGAGGGATGTCTCGTCGTCAGCGGGCACCAGGCACCATGGGTCCAGCACCGCATCTGGCTCGCGGGCAGACAGGTCGATTGGTCTGGAGACATCGCTAACGATGTGGAGCGTTGCGATATCTGGCTGTGCGGAGCAGTTCATCGATTCGGGACCCGGCATCATCTGCCGCAAAGGTAGTCAGGACGCCCGCCGATTCGCAACCGTATTTCCGGTTCTAATAACCGTAAATCAGGTTCTATATCGAATCCTATTGCATCTCAGCTCCCGGTCGGTTCAGTGAAAATGATCGAATCCTTGATCGGCAAGGGACATCCCGCTGCTTCGTTCTCCCCGACTGCTCGCCGCGGCACGCGTTCTTGCCGGGCTGAGCCAGCGAAAGCTGGCCGAGGAGGCCGATGTCACGCTGAGTGTGCTGCAGGCCCTTGAGCAAGGAACGTCGGATCCAAAAAATTCAACGCTGCTCGCTCTCATCGATGTTCTTGCGAAGCATGGTGTCAGGATTTTTGGCGAAAGCGAGCAAGGCCTTGGTACGATAGTACTCGAGCGCGAGGTCGACCCCACAAAAAGAGGTCTTCTCTGAAGGAGGAGATTGAGCCCCTGGGGGACTGCTGGCCTCTCGCAAAACAACATAAGTGGCCAGAGCATTGATGCGCTAAACGCAGGTAATCCTTGTATAAAACACTTGGCTACCCAGCTCCTTCCGACAGAAACCCCGCTGACGCGAAAGCGACCGCTATTTGGCCTGCAAAACCTTTAAAAAAAAGGCCACGGGCTGACGAAAGAAGCGCCGCCGGACTGACCGACGGCGCTCACTGTTTCCGTGCGCGGCCTATCCGTCCCCGGGGTCCGCATCCGAACAGTCCCATCGCCCAAACCGGCAGTCAACAAAAAAACCGGCTTTCGGCTTCACTCTGCGACGCACAGTGGCTCGCGATGATAATCTGTTTCTGTGCTTGATATCCCGGGGGCGCGGGGGCAGAGCCCCCGGTTCAGAAGCGGTGCCTTTGTTGAAATAAGCGATCACCGGGTAGCGGTTTTACGGGTCAGAGGAGTGCGCGTACTCGTATGTATACCATGTCTAAACCGTTGAATCGTAGAGTGAAGTATGCGAAGGGATAGGGACTCTACAAAACCGCTGCACTACCACTGTGCTAACCCGGCCCAGGCCCCTCATATCGCCGTTTTCGGCACCAATCCAGCCTCGCGCTACGGCGCCACAGCCGTTTCGCGCAGGATGGCCTCCGCCGTCCGGTAGGTCTCCGCCATTGCCCGCTCCCGTGCGCTGCCGCGGCTGGCCTGCATGTAGGCGCCCAGACGG
>JANPIY010000195.1:0-12341 GCA_031425255.1 Planctomycetota bacterium | reverse complement strand
GCACTTGGCCGATAAGAGTGGGGAAAACTGCGGTAAAATCAGAGATCTGCATCAAGGCCGGCGCCTCGAAAGCAGATCGTTGTCAAGAGGTATTTCTTGGACTCTTAGCTAAACGGCATTGACCGCCGGCTGCCAGCCGGCTGGGGGCAATAGTGTAATCGACGGGTGGTGTGCGCGCTCCCCCTGGGACCGCCGGCTGCCAGCCCGCTGGGGCAATCTCTCTTTCCATCACCCGCGTTTGCTGGCACCTGCCTCACGCACCGCGGCGATCGCATCGGCGCGGGTCTGATAGAGCGGGAAAACCTTGTCGAAGCGGGTCAGGGCGAAGATCTCCTTCAGCGCGGGCGAGGTCACGCCCGCTAGGGCGAGCTGGCCTTCGAGGTCCTGGATCTCGCGCAGCTTCTGCACCAGGGGGCCCAGGGAGGCCGAATTGAGCGACACCACGCCAGACAGGTCGATTACCAGGCGGCGCACGCCTGCGGTGCTGGAGAGGAATTCCTGCGCGAAGTAGGCGAGCACCAGGTCCGTGTTGGCCTGTCCCTGCTGATCGTGGTGGAAGGCGATGGTGTGCACACCGTTCTCTTCCAAATGCAGCACCGGGCTGACGTTCATGGGAGGTCCTACGCAGAAGGTGACCGGCGGCGGTCGTCAGGTGGGCTGGCGGAACTTGCGGCGGAAATATCCTGGGGGTCACCAGGAGGCGCAACCATTTTGTGGTTGCGGTACTGGCAGAGTCCGTGGTACATCACAGGGCCATGGCAAAAAAGACGATCGATGTGCAACTCTTGAATCCGTTCATCGCTGCAACGCTGGATTGCCTCACCCAGATGGCTGGGATGGTGCCGGAACGGAAACGGGTGTTCATCAAGACCGACCCGATGATGCATGGCTTCATCACCGGCATCATCGGCATGTCGAATGGCATCACCGGCAGCTGCTCGGTCAGCTTCCCGCAGGCCCTGGCGCGCCACATCGTCGCCAAGTTCATGGGTGAGGACGAGGCCAATCTCACTGACGAGATGGTGGGCGACGGCATCGGTGAGGTCGCCAACATGGTCGCGGGCGGGGCCAAACGGCATTTCGCCACCAGCGAATACCGTTTCGACATCTCCACGCCGACGGTGATCATGGGGGCGCCGACGTCGCTCTACAATCCCGCCGAGACCGTCAGCATCGCCTGCGAATTCACCGCTTCGCCGCTGTTGGCGGAAACCTTTTTGATCGAGATCGCGCTGAAACCGACGGTGCTCTAGCGGCGGCTCGCGCCCCAGTCTGACGTCGCGGCTGCGCCGCTCGCCGCCGGGGGCGGTCCCCGCGAAGCGCGGGGATCAGCCTGGTGCGACGCTGGCTGCGCCAGCGTGTTTTGCTGCGCAAAACCGAGCCTGGTCCCCGCTCGCTCGCACAGGCGAGCTCGGGGGATCGTTGTTCGCGGGCTCTGCCCGCTACGCCCGCCAGGGGCTCTGCCGCCCCTGGACCCGCACATAGTAGGAGTTGGTTTTGGGGTGGGTCGTACGGACGACCTCAGTCTCGCGCCGCGGGTGGCTCGATCGTGTGAGAGGGTCGATGGTGTGGGCGCGGCTCTGGGTCGGGGAGCTCCTTTCTGATGTCGATCCGGGCGCATCGCCGGCTGGACCGTTTGCGGCGGCGACCCTAGGGTGGCGGCCGCAGGAAGGCGGCCGTGATTTTTATGCTCCTTCATCGGTGGTGTCGGCATGGCTGAGGGGGAGATCCGCATTCCGGCGAGGCGGCGCCGGCGGCGTTGGCCGTGGGTGGTGCTGGCGCTGGTGATCGTCGGCTTCCTGCTGCGCGGGCCGCTGCTGGCGCCGTTGGTGACCCGGGTTGCCGCGGCGCAACTGGCCAAGGGCATCCATGGTGAGGCCTCGGTGGCGGAGGCGAGTGGTGGCTGGTTGAGCGACCTGCAGCTCTCGGGGATCGTCGCGGCGGCGCCTCTGGGGGTGGTGCCGCAGCTGAAGATCGCCTCGTTGCGCGCGAGCTATGGTCCTGGGATCGTGAGCGGTGATCTCACCGCCGTGCGTTCGCTGCATCTGGAGGGAGTGGACGCGGTCATCGATCTGCGTCGGCAGAAGGACGACGGCGCCGGGATGGTGCCACCGCTGCTGGAACTGCTGCCGACGCCGTTGCCGGAGGCCTCGCTGCGCGGTGAGGTATTGCTGCGGTTGCCGCGTAGCGATGTGCGGTTGTCGGCGCTCCAGGTGACGGTCGCCGCCCGCAGCCTGGCGCTCGAGGTCATGGTCCAGGTCGACGATGCGGCGCCGGTGCGGGTGGTCGCGGCGTTCACCCGACCCTCGGCCGATACGCTCCAGCTCGATCGGGCGGTGGTGATCGGCGACGCGACGCTGGAGACCATGCAGCTGGTGCTGGGGCGTTCGCGGCGCGAACTCACCGCTGTGCTGCGGCTCGGGGGCGGGCGTCTCGATCTGCGCGCCGATCCGGTGCGGGTCGATGTGACCGCCAGCGGTCTCGATCTGGCGGCGGTCCCTGGCGCGGTGTTGGCACTGGTGCCGGTCGAGCTCGGTGTCGTCACTGGCGCGCTGGCCGGTGAACTCACCGCCATCCGCGCTACGCGGGAATGGAATCTCGCTGGCGCGCTGCGCGTGACCGGCTTCACCGCCGCGGGCGTCGGGCCCTTCACGCTCACCGCGCAAGGACATCTCGGGGCCGGCAGCGTGCAGGTGCCACAGATCTCGCTCACCGGCCCGGGCGGCGGCCGTCTCTCCGTGAGTGCGGTGAGCGTCGCATTGCCCCACGGGCTGCCGATCACCGGCGTCCTGCACGCTGAGATTCCCGATCTGCGCAGCTGGTTGCCGGCCATCGTGCCGTTGCCCGACACGCCCCTCGCGTTGCGGGCGGATCTGGCGATGGATGGCGAGGCGCTGGTCATCACCACCGCGGAACTCAGCGGTGGCGGCGTGCAGGCCCACCTGCGTGGCAGCCTCGTCGCGGGCCCCTGGCGTATCGAAGCGGCGGACCTGAAAGCGCAGGCCGACCTCGCGGTCGTCGCGGCGCTCTTTCCCCAGGCCCCGAAACTCGCCGGGATCCTCCATGGCCGCCTCGGTGGCACGCTGCCGCTCAGCCGCGACCCGGCCACGCTGCTGCGCGGGATCCTCACGACGCAGCTGCACAGCGAGGCGCTGACCATCCAAGACACCGCCGTGACGAAGTTGCGCATCGATGCTCGCACCAGCGAGGGCGCCTTGCTGATCGATCAGGTCGAGGCCACCAGCGCGGGCATCACCGTGGGGTTGGGTGGCAAGGCGGCACTGCGCGACCAGGGCCTCGACGCCAGCGTGGAGCGGCTGGTAGTGACCACGCCGAGGGCCGTGGTCAACGCCACGGCGCCCTTTCCGCTGCGCCTGGCCGCGCAGCGTTGGAGCGTCGGCCCCGTCCGCCTGCAGAGCGAGGCGGGTGACGCCCTCCTGGAGCTACGCCACGCCGATGGTGCCGGATTGCTGCATCTGGAGGCGCCCACGGTGGACCTCGCCCGCCTGGGCCTGGCGGAGGTCAGTGGCGTGGCGGGCATCTCCATCGATCTCTCGGGAGCGTGGGCTCATCCCATCGCCCAGGTGCGGATGCAGACCAGCGAGGTGGTCGTGGCTGGCCGGCGGGCGCAGGTGGCCATCGATCTGACACAGGACCACACCGGCATCACCATCCGTTCAGGCACGGTCGATGCCGGCGCCGATGGCCAGCTGGTGATGAGCGGAACGTTGCCCTTCACCGTCGGCGCCGGTGGCATCGTGGCGGTGCCGGATGATGGCAAGCCGGCCGCCGTCATGATCAGCGTGCCGACCCTCACCCGCTGGTGGCCGCGCGTGATCGCTGCCGGTGGTGCCGGTCTGCAGCTCGAGTTCGGCCGGCTGGAGGATGCCTCCGCGATTACCGGCGCCATGACCTTCCAGGGGCTGCGGCCGCTGGTCGCGCGTGGCCATCCGACACTGCAGGCTGCGGCGACCGTGGCCTTGGATGGCACCATCGGCATCCAGGGAGACCGCGCCGGGGTCGACCTCACGGTGGCGCTGCAGGCGGGCGGGCGGCCGGTGGTGGCTGGCGACGCGCATTCCCCTGGGGCGTGGAATCCCGCTCCCGAGACCTGGGGACAGCGGCCACTCCGCGGAACGCTGACCATGAGCGGTCTCGACCTGGGCCCTTTCGCCAGCGCCATCCCTCGGGTGCTGCACCTCGCCGGTCGCGCCGAAGGCGCGCTTACGCTCGCAGGGACCATCGGTGAGCCCGCGCTCGACGGGACTTTGACCCTCACCGGCGTCGAAGCCAAGGTCGCCTCGGCGGTGCCGACCATCAGCGCCGGCACGGCGCACTTCACGCTCGCTGGCCGCACCTTGCGCCTGCTCGACGGTGTGATCGAGCTCGGGGGCGCACCGGTGACCGCCGCCGGAGTCCTGAGCCTGGATGCGCCGCGCCGCTTGGACCTGCGCCTGGACGGGACCAACGCCTTGCTGGTCCAGCGTCATGACGCGCGCGTACGGGCGAATTTCGCCTTGAGCCTCACCGGTGCGCTCGACGCCTTGACCCTGGGCGGCACGGCGGTGGTGACCAACGCCTTGTTCAGTCCCGATCTCAACCTGTGGGGCGGTGATGGCGCCGCGGCCATCGATGGCCGCCTGGTCCCTTTCGAGTTCATCGATCCGCCGCTGTCCGACCTCCGCTTCGATGTCAAGGTCAGCAGCGCGTTCAACGATCACTCCGATGGCGTGCACCTGGCCACCGATCTGGTCCGCGCGGAGTGCGATCTCGACCTCCACCTGGGAGGCAGCGGCGCGGCACCTGAACTTGCCGGTCGGGTGACGGTGCGTCAGGGACGGATCTTCCTGCCCTTCAGCACGCTGCGCATGACCACCGGCGAAATCATCTTCCCGCAGGGCGATCCCTTCCATCCGCGCCTGAACGCGGTGGCGCAGGCGCAGGTCCGACGTTACGCGGTGACCTTGCAGGTCGACGGCCCGCTGGCGGATCCGCAGGTGCGGGCGAGCGGCGATGGCCTCGATCAACGCGATGCGCTGCTGCTGCTCACCACCGGTTCGACCAACGCTGAATTGACCGATGCCCAGGGTCAGCGCGCGGCCCTCAGCCGACTCGGCACCTGGCTGGGGATGGAAGCCTGGGACCTGGTCGATGGCCGCGACGATCCCGATGCCGGCCCGGGTTTGATGGAACGCGTGACGCTGGATCTCGGGCGCCAGGTCAGTGACAGCGGCAAGGACACCATCGAGGCGCAGGTGGAGCTGACCAAGCCCGATGAACGTCCGGCCGTGCTGATCTTCGGCGAGCGCGACCGCTGGGATGATTACAACGCCGGCATCATCCTGCGTTTCCGCTGGGCGGGCGAGGAATGATCCGTGCTCTCCCCACCGTGCGTTCTGGCGGGCCGCTCCTGGTGCTGCTCCTGCTGATCACCGGCTGCACCTCGCAGGCCCGGATCAGCGGCAGCCAACGGGTCTCGGCGAGCCAACTGGAGGAAGCCGCGCGGCGACCCCTGGCGAGTTGGCAGGAGCATCAGCGGCACGCCGATCTGGTCGACGCGGCTGCCGCCATGCGTGATCGTCTCGACGCTATCGGCCATGTGTGGGCGGAGGTCGTCAGTGCGCCCGCCGCAGCGGATGACCCCGAGCGTCTGCCACGCTTCACCGTGCGCGAAGGCCCACGCGTCGAGATCAGCGACCTCCACTTCACCGGCGACGTCGCCTTGGCCCGCAAGCAACTGCTGACCTTGGCCGGATTCGGACGTTGGTACACCACCGCCAGCAGCGAAGCGGCACCGGCGCGCCTGACCCGTGGTCTGCGCCGGGCCGGTCACCTCCAAGCGCGCGTGGCGCCGGTGCGGGTGCAATGGAACGAGGCGCGTGACGAGGCGGAGGTCTTCCTCGCGATCAAGGCCGGCCCGCGCTTCACCGTCGCGCGTGAACACCTCGAACTCGATGGTGATCAGAGTCTGCATGCCGAGCTGAGCGCCCAGCTGGATCCGCCTGGCACCGTCTGCCATCCGCGCCTGGCGAGCGAGACCGGAGCGCGCATCCGCAGCCACCTCTTCAACCGCGGCTTCCGCCAGGCCACGGTCGTGGCCAGCAGTCAGTTGGATACCACACTCGCCACCATGACGGTCCACCTGCGGGTGCGCCCTGGGGTGCGCCAGACCGTGAGCGTCATCACCATCGTCGGCGGACGACGCACCAGCCGGAGCTTCATCGAGCGTCAGTTGGGCGACCTCGCCCCAGGGGAACCGTTGTCGCAGGAGGCGCTCGACCAGGGACTCTCGGGACTCACCTTCACCGGCCTCTACCGGCGGGTGCAGGGCGAGACCATTCCTGGGGAACCAGCGGCGGACGGCAGCATACCCACCGAAGTGCGCGTGCTGCTCAAGGAAAACCCCACCAAGCGTGTCGATCTGTCGGTCGGTTATGGCAGTTATGAGCAGGTGCGTGGCGGCGCGGAGTACATCGATGACCATCTCTTCGGCCGTGGCCTGCGGCTGAACGCTGGCGCCAATGCCAGCCTCAAGGGCTGGGATACGACGGCCGGCCTGCAGGACCCCTACCTTCTCGGTCCCGGCCGGCGCATCGGCGTCGAGGTCAGCTATGGCGAGCGCGAGGAACCCTCCTTCTCGCACCACGAAGCCAAGGCGACGTTGGGCGTCTCGCAGAAGAGCCGTCCGCGCTTCGATCCGTCGCCGTACGAACTGCGCGCGACCTACGAGTTCACCCGCGCCGAGGACCTCGACATCGGCGCACCACTGCCTGGGCAGGAGCAGGCCGGCGAGTACACCACCAGCGCCATCGGCCTCAATCTCCGCCGCGACACCCGTCAGCCCAAGATCATCGACCCCGATACCGGCACCTACGCCCAGCTCGGAACCCTGATCAGCGCCAAGCCCCTGGGTGCGCAGGTGCAGTTCCTGGAAATCTCCGCCGCGCTCTCGGCCGCGTTCAATCCCGCACCGTGGCTGGTGGTGACCACCCACGTCGGGGCCACCACGCGTGATCCGCTCGATGACGAGAGCCTGCCGATCGGCGAGCGCCTGTTCCTTGGTGGCGATGACAGCGTGCGTTCATTCACCCAGGACGACCTGGGTCCCCGCGACGCCGACGGCACCGCCATCGGCGGCCTCACCAGCATGGTCGGCAACCTCGAACTGCGCTGGCGGCTGTTTCCCCGCCTGCGGGCGTTGGAGATCGCCACGTTCTACGACCTCGGCATGGTCAGCGAGAAGGCTTGGGATGTCAGCGGCCCACCCGGCCAGGCCCTCGGCCTGGGCCTGCGCTACCGCACCCCGGTGGGACCGATCCGCCTGGATGGTGCGTACAATCCCGGCAACCGCCTGGGCGCTGAGCATCCTTATGCGCTGCACCTTGCGGTCGGGTTCGCGTTCTGAACCAAGGAGGACCATGGATACGGGCATGCACCTGACGCTGGCCGAGTGCCGTGCCCTATGGTCGGCGATGGCATGGCGTGAAGTCCACCTGTCACAGGCTATGCGGGTCGAGCGCGATGAGGACCGTGGTCTGGAACTGGCGGAAGAGAGCGCAGACCTCGATGGCGCGCGACGCAGCCTGATGGCGTATGCGCGCTCCGCCTACGGCTGGGACATCGCGGGCGACGGTTGATCGCGCGCTCCGCTTGGCCGCGCGCTCCGCTTGGCCGGTGATGGCGCGGTCGCGATCACCGCTCAGTCGATGAAGTCATCCTCGCAGAAGTAGTAGCCGAACGAATCGCCCTGATGCCATTCGCAGTCGATACCGAACAGGTGCCACGTCACGAATGCCGCGGGATGGAATCCGTACCAGACGATCAGTCCACCCGGAGCACGCCAATTGGGATAGCACACCGCACCGCTGTACCGCTCCAGGAACCGTGGATGCAGCCGCTCGGTGGGGACCTGATTGCAGAGGGCATAGGCGGCATAGATGGCGAAGTAGCTGGCCAGGACGGCCAATGGCATCACCACCCAGATCGATGACCTCGGGTGCAGCACCGTCGAGTCGCCGCGGATGACCGGCGTGGTCAATGTTCCTCGCTGCGCAGGATCCCCACCAGCGCCAGTACCTGCTCGTACGTCATGACGCCGCTTGGAATCATGACGAAGGTATTCACGCGTCCCATCACCAGCGGTACGGCGATGACCAGGTTGGTCATGCCGCTGCCGTCATTGAAACGGTGGATGGAGACGATCTGGCTGACCTCGATCTCCCATTCCACCTCGTCGTTCACCAGAGTCATGAAACCGGGCAGCTTCGCCGATGCGCGCGGAGCCTCCTTGGCGACGAAGGCCGAACTGATCAGGACCGTCGGGTCGGCGGCGGCGAGGCCCAGGCAGGACACCAGCAGGAGGGCGGGCAGGCAGAGGTTCCAGGGCATGTCGCGCTCCTCGTCAGCGGTCGTGGCGTCGCGGTATAGACCGCCTCGCCGCGGCGGCAACCGAGTGGGAGGCGATCGTCGAAGGCGGCCTCCTGCGTCAGCGCTCCTCGGAAGGGGTTTCGTGGCCACACCTCACCCTCAGCCGGTGCCGAGGTACTTTGCATGAATCCGCTGATAGCGGCTGTGAACCTTGATCACGGTGATCTGCCGGTAGGGGATGTTGAAGACTCCCATCCACTTGCCCAGCATGTCGAAATGGCGGATACGGCATGAGGTCTTGCCGATCGCCACCAGGACGCCGATCCAGTAGTCGGGGATCCGCTCGTTTTCAATGATGACCACCCGCCTGGTACCGATCGATTCCAGAGCTGACCTGATGCTGATGAGATCGATACGTCGGACCCAGGGCGGGGTCTTCGGCAGGAGCTTTTCCGCGCGCGACAACCTCAGCGAGCGTTGGTTCCCAGGAGTACGATCGCGGCGGGCGATGTCCTTGGTCGGGAAGAGACAGAACCCATCGAAGAGAAAATCGCTCTCCTGGTGGTACAGAGCCAGACGTTCACTCTCGTTCACACAAATGCCGTAGAACTTCTGATGGGAAATGGACGGTCTGCGCACGATGGTCTCAAGAGAGCTTGCTCGATTCCGCATGACCGTACCCCCGACGTGGTGGGAATGTGTGGCATGCGCCCCACCGGTCTAGGACAGGAGACGAGGCAGTCGCATGCTCCGGCAACGCCTATCTCGTCTCCTTTCCCCCGCCTTCTCCCCGGCACATCGGCCACGCAACGATGCTGGCCGCCATTATCCAGCCCATCTGGTCAGCCGCTCCTGCTGACCAGGTGATCGGCTCCACACTCATTCAGCGACTCTTCAACCACGGCCGGATGGCGGTGAACACGCGGGTGGCGATATGGGCATCGCCCTTGGGATTCGGATGCACCCAATCCACGGTCATGGCAGTGGGCTGATCGGGGTTCGACACCCATCCGTCGGCCGTGGCGACGGTGATGACCGGTGATTTCGCGGTGGCGAGTTCAGCGGCGAGGGCGATGTAGGCCTTGCTGAGGGCGGGGAATGGTTCCCATTCCTGGAAGGGCAGGCCGATGGCGACCTTCACCCCGGCGTTGCGGGCACGCAGGACGGTGACGATGTCGCGCATGGCTTTGAGCGTGGGATCCACGCCCTCTTCTTTGATCTTGTCGTTGGTGCCCAGGAAGATGACGGCCACATCGGCGGTCCAACCCTTGCTGGCCCCGACCAAGGCATCGGCGACCCCACGCGTCGTCCAACCCCAACGGCCTTCGTGATGATTGGCGAACATCTTGCCGCCGTGGGGGGCGTAGTCCGGCGCGCCTTCGAAGCCGGTGGTCATGCTGCCGACGAAGTCGACCGCACTTCCGGCATCGACACATGCCTGCCACAGCGGATAGCGCCAACTGTAGGTCGGGACCAGGTTCCCGCGGCCAGCCCGGCCCTGGGTGATGGAATCCCCGACGCAGACGATGCGGACGGGATCGGCCGCCATGAGGGCGGTCGAAAGCAGGAGCAGGGTCAGCAAGCGGGACATGGATTCTCCAGTGGTGTGGGTGCTGCGTGTGCTGAGTGGAAAAGGAAAGGTCTTCAGCGCTTGGTCTTCTTCTTCGCCGGTTTCTCCGCTGGCAGGTTCGCCAGCGGCACGCCCCACGCGACCGCGCACACGCCGGTCTGGTCCAGCGGCACGGTGGCCCGGTTCCATTGTCTGCCATCGCTCGACCAGGCGACGCCGCCCCAATCGCAGTCGAGGAACAGGCTGCCATCCGGCGCGGTCGCCTGCGGCACGCGTGGCGCATCCTTGATCACCTCCCAGGTGTCGCCGGAGGGCGAGACCCGCGTGGACTTCTCGCCCTTGAGCACGAAGCGCCCGGCGTGGAACAATACCGACTCGCCGTGGTGCTGGTCACCGGTCTGGAGGACTTCCTTCCAGCTCGCGCCATCGCTGCTGACGACCACCTGCCCGAGGTTGCCCACGGCGATGAACCGCCCGTTGCCCCAGGCCAGGCCGCGGATGTCGCTGGGCCAGACGCTGACCACGATGGGCGTCTCGCCCTTCCTGGTGAAGCCGGTCCACCCGATGCGCGGTTTGCCGTTGGGGAGCGAGTAGTCCCCGGCGAAGACCACGGTGCCGTCCGGGGCGACCGCGTGACGGCGGTAGAAACCGGACCCCTGGTCGCTGGCCGACACCGACCGGCTCGATCCGCCATTCACCCAGGTCACGCCGTCGTGCGACAGCAGGAACGTCTCGGTCCCGGTGGCGATGAAACGGTCATCGCTGGTGGTGACCTGGGCGATGCGCGATTTCTCGGTCACCACCTCGTCCCATTTCCTGCCGTCGGCGGAGCGCAGGACGAACCCTCTGCCCGCTCCGCCGCCCGCGGCCACGAAGACGCCGGCGCGATACGTCAGCGAAAAGATGATGTTGGGGTCATCCTCGTTCTTGGCTGACCAGCGTTCCGCTGCCCAGGTCTTGCCGTCGAGCGACCAGCCGCGAAAGCCGCCGTAGCCCACGGCGACGAACACGCCTTGGCCTGCGACCGGTTGCTCGGCGACGGGCTTCGCCGGTTCGCCGGCGGAAAGGAGAGGCAGGAAGGCGAGGAGGAGCAATGCGCGCATGTCAGGACCTTCAGGACGTCATGGATGGATGAGGATGCCGGTCGCGGTTGGCCTCGGCGTGGCGTGGCGTGGCGGAGCGGCGGGCCATCCGTTCATACGAACGACACCGCCTGGACGTGGTCGGGCGCCTTCAGCACCTGCTTCCAGATGATGGCGTCCTTCGACACCAGCAGGCGGCCCTTGTACGCGGCGCCGACGAACAGGCCGTTGCCGTAGGCGCAACACACCGGCGCATCCTGGTTCGCCGTGCGCTTCCACCTCACGCCATCGGCGGAGGTATACGTCGCGCCCAGGCCGACGGCGACGAACTCCTTGCCGGTGAAGACCACTGCGTGCAGGTGTTCACCTTCTTCACCGGTTTGACGCTCGCCCCAGCGCAGGCCATCGGGGCTGGCCATACGCAATCCATGCAGGCCGACGCCGACATGACGGCCGTTGCCGAAGGCGATGGCGATGAGGGTGTCGGCGGGCGCCAGGGTGCCGATGTCCGTCCATGTCCGGGCATCGGTCGAGGTGGATGTGAGACCGTAATTACCGATGCCGACCCACTGCTTGCCGTCCCAGATGGTCTTGTTCAACGAGCGTTTCTCGCGCTTGAAGCGCTCGCTCCATTTCGCGCCGTCATCCGACCATTGCATGGTGCCGCCGTCCTCGGCGTTCACGCCACCGGACAATAGGGCGAGGAAGCCCCCGTTGCCGAAGGCCAGGCTGCGCATCATGAAGACGTAGTCGCTCTTCTGCTTCTGCTCCTCCCAGGTCTGCAGATCGCTGGAGCGGTAGAAGACGTTCTCGCCCGAGCCCGCCATGCCCGCGGCCACCACGCAGCCATTCCCTGCGGCGATCGACCCGAGGGTATGCGGCGCCGCGGCCATCTGCGGCTCCGACCAGGTGGTGCCGTCGGCACTGCTCAAGCGCAGGCCCATACGGCCGACGGCGAGAAAACGGCCGAACTGCGGTTTGTCGGTGAGAGGTGTATTCGGCGGCATCAGTTGCACATGTCCGATGTCAGATGTCCGATGTCCGATGTCGCAGAGTCCACCGGTCGCACAGGACCATTTTTCGGGCATGACACCCATATCCGTCGTCCACGAAGACATCGGACATCGGACCTCGGACCTCGGACCGTGGCAATCATATGAGCTGCCCCACCCGCCCCGTGCTCCCGCCAAAGGCCTCGCGACTTTCACCCATGCGATCGAGCAGCTCGAGGTAGAGGTTCCCCATCGGCGTGTCCTGCGGGTAGGCGATATGTCGCCCAGGCCGCAGCGTGCCGTTGCCGCGGCCGGCGAGCAGCACCGGGT